>CAITYI010000376.1 GCA_903896585.1 uncultured bacterium | reverse complement strand
GCGCCGACGGCGTCTTGGTAATAATGGACGTGCGGCCGTGCTCGCCCATCACAACTGGGCGGACGATGCAACACCCTTTGTTACAGCTGTCGTGGCAGCGTCTCGCACACGTAGCCGTGGGCTCGCATCCAATCAGCCGCCGTCACCTCAATAGCGGCGACCTCCTCAGAAGTCAGTGTGGCTCGCCACGCCCCTTCTTGCCCGTCGGTGATGTGGTTCGAGGTGATGCGCAAGGAAGGATCAACTCCAAAATCACGGACATCCGCTACGCGCTCGCGCTGGCGATCCACGGAGACAAAGTCGCTGATGCGCTTCACCGAATCCTCGTCTACCGGAACACTGAGAAACTCTGCAAGAGAGCGCACCAGTCCGGGAACATCCTGCGCGAGTTCTTCGTAGCGCCCGATCCACAAGGTCTCCCGCGTTCGCCAAAATGCGTCACCGCGCAGTTCGCGGCGGATCATGGCCGTAACGCCTTCGACTCCGCGCTTCTCGTGACCGGGTTGGTAACGACCCTTGCGAATGAGTGATGCGGCCACGTCACGTGGGTCCCGATAGGTGTAGATGTAGCGAGCACCCCGCTGAGGAAAATCCTTCTTTTTCATTACCGAGGAAAAATGCACTTTGACCATGCGGATGTCGAGTGGGTCAAGTGCATGCATCTGCAAGTCTTCCCTCGGTGTCGACAATGGCGCTGATATAGATGGCGCCGATATAGATGGCGCTGACACTGAAGCCGCCGACGTGAGCAACTCGTGGGCTACCTGCCATGTCAGGGTCGAGCCGGAGCGGTGCTGGCCACAGACAACCACAATCATGTGCGGGCTCCCTCGAGGTAGGCGATGCAACGGCCGCCGAGGTCGGTGATCTGGCGCGAGAGTTGGGCCTGGTTAATGTCCATCGCGGCCTCGCCGGGTGTCAGGTCGGCAAGATCTCCATAAAGGGCTACCTGACCGTCCTCGACGAGAATGGCCAACTGTGCGGAGTCATCTGCAGCCCACTGCCGAGCCCGATGAAGTTCGGTGCCCGTCAGATGCAGGGCCGGACCACGCTGCGGGCGCCCACGGAAAACGTCCTCTACCAAGCGATGAGCCCACCGACTGCGCTCCGTGCGGTCTATGCCGCCACACTCCAACTGCCAGATGATCTCCCTCAAGGTGAGAGCCTCGGGTGCGGTGAGACCGACGTGAATTGGCTGCATATTTGGAATAGTAAATGCCGCAATGGCGGCATTGCTCAAACCCAACGCCCCGAGAAAGCGCTGCCATAGCGTCTGGGCGGGCGCGGATCCCGCGGGCACTGTCACCACACTCACCTGTGCCCCTCGGGCGATCCAACGTTCGGCGAGGGCCGCGTGGTCGTTCGCGAGCCAGAAGCCCTGAGTCGGTTCCGTTGCCCAGGTCAGTGGAGCTTGCTGGCGCTGGTCATTGCGCTTGGCGATGTCTTCGACATATGCGCCCAACGAAGCCGTTCGACCATTGCGAATGTGCTGTTGCCAACTAGAAGGGATAACGGCTTCTAATGATCGGGCCGTGATAATCACATGAAGGTCACCGACGTCCAAGTACGCCGTCAGGTGATCCAACTCAGCCGGGGAGCAGGCTGCTACGGCCTCGCCGGAAAGGATGATGTCACCCGAGGTGGCCGCCAGTGCGTGCGCAAGCCACTCGGTAGTCGAGCTGGCTTCTGCGTTGTAGGCGGCAAGTAACTCCTTTTCATGGTTGAGAAAACGAGGTGCACCCAGAAGTCGCTGCCGCAGTGAACGGTCGGGCACCGGATAGATCAAACCCTCAGCACGGAGCGCCCGCGCATTGGAGATGAGTGCCTGCTGCAGAAAGGTTGTCCCGGATTTCCTCGGACCAATATGCAGGTGTAGGCGGCGGGTCACGTGCCCCACCTGCCCAATCGAACCGCGTGCCGATTTAATCGGCGCTTTAATCGTCGAGTCCATCCGTCTGGCTCCGCACGGTGGCGTTTGTCCCCCGCCCCGCTCAGAATGCGGTTCGCGACCAGAAAGCCCGCCGCATCTGCATAAGCGGCGGACTGTGGTGGCTCTGGTGAACGCGCTGGGCGCAACAATTCTTCAATCGGACCCACAAGGTTTATGGGGAGTTTCGTCAATTGGTCGACATCCTCTCGTGCCCATTGCTCGAAGACCTCTGCGGCGGCCAGAGCCAATCCCGGCCGAGTACCGGAGTGCAGGTAGGTGCCTCGCGGGAGTTTCCATCGCTTTCCGCGAAGTGATCGGAGATCATCCAGGGTCAGTCCTTGCTGGGTGGCGCTCTTGACGGTACTGCGGATGACCTCGAGCTCCTCCAGGGATCGAGCTCCATTGGCTTCAGCCTCTCGGACCTGCGGAGCAATCGGAGGAAGAGCATCGAGGTTGACGGCTTTACGGAAGCGAGTCCACAACTCACCGCGCGGCTGCGCGGAGTCTGGCACAACAACAGCGCTCACGGGAAAGCCCATGTGCAGCCACCGGGAAAGCAGACCCGGATAGTCGTAACTGCGCCAGAAGGTTGCGTGACGGTCATCGTCCCAGAGCCGCCAGCGCTCCGACGGTGGCAATTGCATCCGACGGTTGATAAAGAGCTGGACATAGGTGTCGAGGGACTGGGTATGCAGGTTGAGCACATTCTGCGACCACGAAGACAGCACGACTTCAGGTAGAGCCCGGAGTGTGGCGATCACCTGCACCGGTGCGCTGGGCAGATATGAGATGAAATTGGTCGCCTCGGCAGTGGTCAGTCCACCCAGTGCTTCAGATGAGATGATGGCGGGGCCATCCCAAGCATCCACCTGGCGCACGAGGTCACGGATATTCTCTTCACTGACGTTCCGCCATATGTGGCTCGATCGCCCCGATCGCAAACCTGACACTGCATAGGTCGCCGACACGTGGTTGTAGCGATCGACTCCTGCGAGGCGAGTCACGTACAGCACGCCAGACTCTCGCAGTGTCGGGGC
>CAITYI010000375.1 GCA_903896585.1 uncultured bacterium | reverse complement strand
AGACAACAATTTCAGCTGCTGGAATCCACGGGGGAACCTGTGCGGTGAATTCCGCGGTGCTGCGGAAATGGCCAATGCCAGCAAACAGGAGAATAGCTGCGAGAACCAAGCGACCAATAAACTTGAGGCGCATGGTTGTTAGCTGCCGTTGTTGCACGTTCGAACTTTACCGCGCCGCGATGGGTGCAACAACGAGAGTTTCTCCATGCGAATCCAAACCTGCGGAGCGACGCAATCCCCTGCCACCGGTAATCGCGAGGACAATGCCAAAAACGGCTGCGCCAACTAGCACGATCATGGTCCCGGAAGGCACACCCGCGTAATAACTCGCATACATGCCGATCAATCCACTGAGAGTGCCCACGATTGTGCTGATGAGTAGCATCTTTGAAAATGAGTCGGTGAGCATGCGGGCAACAACGGCAGGAATAACCAGCATCGCAGCCACGAGCGTTACGCCGATCACCGTCAAGGTTGCCAGAATTGATAGCGACAGAATAATCATGAGGTAAGCATCGGTGCGATTCACCCGGACACCGGAAACATCTGCAACGTCAGGATCAAATGTCATGAAAAGTAGTGAGCGGTACCGGAAGAAAACAAACAGGCCCGCGATCGCGGAGATCACGATTAATCCCACCATCTGGGTTACGGAGATCCCCAGAATGCTGCCGAAAAGGGCACTTTCAAATGACGGACCGCTGTTACCGAATTTGGCAAAGAGTGCAACACCGAGAGCAAAAGATGCCGTGGTGATGACACCGATTGCGGCATCCGCCCCGACTCGACTTTTTTTCGCAACAGATGTGATTGCCAAAGCTGACGCAATGCCCCAGAGGCCAGCGCCGAGCAAATAGAACTGAGCGGCGAATAGTTGGGCGGCGGCGAACCCGCCGAAGATTGAGTGAGAGAGACCGTGACCGATATAACTCATGCCGCGAAGCACAATGAACACTCCGATGAATCCTAGGAGCGCACCGGAGAGGCTGGCAACAAAGAGTCCTTTTTGGAAAAACGCGAATGAGAGTGGCTCAATAAGGGTTTCCATTTCAGCGAACCCCTTCATTGATACGTGGATCGCGAGCTTCATCTACAACAACTCGGATACCCAAATGCTCGAGGACATCCATGCGCGCACCAAATGTTTGTTCGAGCACCTCTGGTCGAATCACCTCGGCCGCAGTCCCGTCAGCCACAATTCTGTGATTCACGCAGACGAGGTGCGGAAGGTGAGTGGCCATACCGTTGAGGTCGTGGGTGGTCAGCACGATCGCCACACCATCTTCGTGTAGATCGGCAAGTAGATGCAAAACGTCATGTCGGGTCGAGACATCGACACCACTGGTGGGTTCATCGAGTAACAACAGTTGCGGATTGCGTAACAGAGCGCGAGCTAAGAACATGCGTTGCTGCTGGCCACCTGACAGGCTGCGAATATGCCGCTCGGCAAGTTCTGAAATACCAAGGCGTTCGAGAACTCTGGCCACTTCGCGCTTTTCAGCCGCACTCGCCCACGGCAATCGCCGACCTTGGGTTCTCGACATGAGAACACATTCCTCCACGGTGATCGGGAAGTTCCAGTTCACCGTTTCCAACTGCGGGACATAGGCGATTCGAAGATCCGGAGCTGTCGTGATGGTTCCGGATCGTGGTTTCAAAGTGCCCAGTAACAGCCTGAGCAATGTGGTTTTGCCTGCTCCCGAAGGACCAACGATGCCGGTGAACTGATCTTCACGAACCGTAAGCGTGACATCCGAGAGGACGATGCTGTGGTCGTATCCCGCCGAGACGTGCTCGAGGTCAATCAGTGTGGGGCCGACACCTGTTCCGGTCACTGCGGGTAGACCGCGTTGTCCTTGATCGGGCTGGTGATATCAACAGCATCGACATTTGTCGATGTCCCGCCGAGGCCCTTGATCATGGTGGCAAAGTTGTACTGCATGAGTCCCAGCCACGAGTGATTAAGTTCACCGGGTGCACCGGGGAGGTCATCGTCTCGAAGTGAGTCTTCATAGCGCGCGCCGGTTGCCCGCCCAATTTCTTCTAAAATGGGCGATGGGAAAACTTCGGAACCAAAGATTGTCGGCACGTTCTCATTTTCCACCTGTCGAATGAGATCCGCGACTTCACTGGGGGTGGGTTCGGCGAAGTCCCCGGGTTGCACGGCCCCGATAACCGTCCAACCAAAGTTCTTGGCGAAGTAAGCGTAAGCATCGTGGTAGGTGAGCAACTTCAGATTCCCTGCGGGAACAGTTTCTTGATCCATGCGAACAGCATCGCCGAGTGCCTGGGCTTGGGCAGCGAATGATTCGTAATTCGCGGCAAAAGTGTCGGCGCAATCGGGATCGCGCTCGGTCAAGAGATCTCGCACCAAAGCTGCATATTCAATGGCATAACCCGGGTCGGTCCACAGGTGCGGATTCGGCTTGCCATCTTCTTCAGGGAAGGAGAAGTCGTAGAGGTATTCAGATTCTGGGAGGGCAAGTGTGCCCAGTTCAACGATCTCAGCGCCATCTTTAAGGTTCGCGGCAGCAAGTTCAATTGTGGGATCTTCCAACTTCAACCCGTTGACCAAAATCAGGTCTGCTGTGCTGACCAACTCGGCCACCTGCGGCGCTGGTTCAAATGTGTGGCTATTGGTTCCCTCGGGGACGATCCCTTCGATAACCACGCAGTCGCCACCTACTCGCGAGGCAATCGAGGTGATGGGAGACACCGTGGTGGCGATTAATAGCTTGTCTGAGCCGGCAGCGGAGTCCTCCGTGCTGCTATCTGAAGAGCACCCAGCGAGAAGCAAGGCACCGGCTATGGCCATGGGGACAGCGACTCTGGTAACGAGGGATTTTTTCATGTCCATACCTTACTAGCAATATCCAGTACCTGCAAAAGACTCGCAATAAGCGGCTCCAACCGGGGGTCAGCTGTCCTCGGGATTCACCGGAAATAGCGGTGCTGAGGGAAAGCCACCCCTTTCTCCCTGTGCAAATTCTCGCCCATGATTTACAGTGAAAACATGCGCATGGGCCAGCGATCGACTTTGTCCGCCTTAGTACTGAGCTTTTCCCTCGGGGCATCGCTGCTTCTCGGTGTGGCGCCAACTGCGCATTCCGCGCCCACGACACCCCCCATTTCGAGCAGCATCCCCGCAGCCATTGCCCGCGAGTACTCCGGCAGTGACTTAAAGGTGGGTAAAGCGTTTGCTTCGACGTCTGCATACACGAGACATCGGGTGACATATGAATCCGGTGGACTAACAATTTCGGGGATCATGGTGAGACCACGAGGGAAAGGTCCATTCCCTGTTGTTGTCCTCGCCCACGGTTACATCGAGCCTAAGATCTATTGGAGTGGACAAGGTTTTCGGCGCGAGCAAGATTGGTTGGGCAAAAATGGTTACGTTGCCCTCCACGTTGATTATCGCAATCACGCCAGATCCGATAAAGATCCCAAAAATGACATTTCCATGCGGCTGGGATACGCCGAAGATGTCATCGGTGCTGCACTAGCTGTCAAGGATTCCAATCTGACATACCTCGACAAAAACAAGGTCGCGCTCTTCGGCAGATCAATGGGTGGCGGAGTCGCCTTTCAAGCACTCGTTCTCGAACCCGGCGTTTTCGATGCCGCCATTACGTACGCCTCAACCAGTACGCTCGCCGCCGACAATTTCAATAAGTGGCAACGCAATGATTACCCCATCGGTGATCAGATCTTGAAAGCCTACGGAACCCCCAAAGAGAACCCCGCGGTTTGGCAAAACATGTCCTCGCGCAATTTCTTTTCTCGCATTACCGAGCCCGTTCTCATGATTCATGGGACAAAGGATGAAAGTTGCGATATTTCCTGGGCACGCGCCACCAATAAGGCACTCGAGGCCAACGGGGTTGATGTGACGTACGTTGAGTATCCGGGTGCCCCGCACTACATGTATGGCGAGTGGAATGACTCCATTAAGAAAGTTGGAGCCTTCCTGAAAGCCAATCTGAAATAGCCACCGTCAGTGTGGGAGTCTTAACCCATGGCGGAATCGATTCAAGAGCAAGATCTTTGGGATTCCTTTCTTCACAACAAGTGTAAGTACATTTCCCTGGGCACCCTGAAAAAAGATGGTGCGGTTGTGCGAACGCCGGTGTGGTACGTGGGAGTGTCCCACGGCACATCTGGGTCTGAACTTATTGTCACCACCGAAAGCAATTCCGGGAAAGTAAAAAGGATTCGAAATTTCCCTGATGTAGAAATTGCCGAATGCGATATGCGCGGTCGCATCAAAGGGAAAGCCATTTCAGTTGTGGCTCAGATCGTTGATCCAGCAGCCGAAAATGGTTTAGTCGCACTCTTTCACAAGAAGTATGGGTTGATGTTCAGGATCATGAGCCTGCCTGGGCGTAAGGCGAGGCAGCGAGTTTTTATCCGCATCCGTCAACCACAGACACACGAGCCCATCAGCCCATCAGCTAATCAACCCATCAGCCCATCAGCCCATGAGTAACCCACTGAAAGTGACCGCAATCGTTCAAGCGCGCATGAGCTCAACGCGGTTGCCTGGCAAAGT
>CAITYI010000374.1 GCA_903896585.1 uncultured bacterium | reverse complement strand
CTCGAAAAAATCATTGCGAAAGAGCGCCCCGATGCTCTATTGCCAACATTGGGCGGTCAAACCGCGCTTAACGCAGCCATCGCCCTCCATGAAGCAGGGATCTTGGCCAAATACAACGTGGAACTCATCGGTGCCAATGTCGAAGCAATCGAACGCGGCGAGAATCGTGAAAAGTTCCGACAAATTGTTGCCAAGATTGGCGCTGAAAGCGCGCGCTCCAAGATTTGTCACACTCTTGAGGAGTGTCTCGAGGGGGTCAAGGATTTAAATTACCCGGTTGTTGTGCGTCCGTCATTCACCATGGGTGGTGCCGGGTCAGGCATTGCCTACAGCGAAGAAGACCTTATTCGAATCGCCGGTGCAGGTCTTAAGGCCAGTCCGACGGCGGAGATATTGCTCGAGGAATCCATCATTGGATGGAAAGAATATGAACTCGAACTCATGCGGGATTACAAAGACAACGTTGTCGTGGTGTGTTCCATTGAAAACGTCGATCCTATGGGGGTACACACCGGTGACTCAATAACTGTTGCACCAGCTCTGACTTTGACCGATCGGGAATTTCAGAACCTACGAAATGTGGGTATTCAGATTATCCGCGAAGTAGGGGTAGATACAGGCGGTTGCAATATTCAGTTTGCCATCAACCCCGACGATGGCCGATTGATAGTTATTGAAATGAACCCGCGGGTCTCCAGATCATCTGCCCTTGCTTCTAAAGCTACCGGATTCCCCATTGCCAAAATTGCGGCACGGTTAGCAATTGGGTACTCACTCGATGAAATCACTAATGACATCACCAAAGAGACACCGGCGTCTTTCGAGCCAACACTCGATTACATTGTGGTCAAAGTCCCGCGATTTGCCTTTGAGAAATTTCCAGGTGCAGATACAACTCTGACAACAACCATGAAGAGTGTCGGGGAAGCCATGGCAATAGGTCGGAATTTCAAGGAGGCACTCCAGAAAGCTTTGCGTTCGGTTGAACAAAAGTCCGCGATTTTCCAGTGGAACCTCCCCAGAGATCCGAAAGAGATTGACCCACTTCTCGAGAGAATGCAAGTTCCACATGATGGTCGGTTGAGCCTTGCCCAGCGGGCATTGTGGCTCGGGGCCTCAATTGAGCAAGTTCATGAAGCCACCAATATTGATCCCTGGTTTCTCGATCAAATTGCGCAGATTAATGAACAGGCGGACCTCATTTCATCTGCCGAAGTACTTGATCGAGACCTGCTCTTTGATGCCAAATCAATGGGATTTTCCGACTTACAAATTGCATCAATCAGAGGCATGCAGGAAAAAGAAGTCCGTTCCCTGCGCGGTGACATGGGGCTACACCCCGTGTTTAAAACCGTTGACACCTGCGCTGCCGAGTTTGCAGCTCAAACTCCTTATCATTATTCCAGCTACGACTGGGAAAATGAAGTTGAGCCATCTGACAGAAAAAAGGTTGTCATTTTGGGTTCTGGGCCGAACCGAATTGGACAAGGAATTGAATTTGATTATTCGTGTGTTCATGCGTCCATGACTTTGCGCGATGCTGGCTATGAAACGATCATGATTAATTGCAATCCAGAGACCGTTTCAACGGACTATGACACCTCAGATCGGCTCTATTTTGAGCCATTGACATTCGAAGATGTCATGGAAGTTATTGATGCCGAATCACAACGTGGCGAAATCGCTGGAGTTATTGTGCAGTTGGGTGGGCAAACCCCATTGGGACTTGCCCAAGGTTTGGCTGATGCGGGTGTGCGTGTAGTGGGTACTTCGCCTGAATCGATCCACGCTGCCGAGGACCGAGAAGAGTTCTCCAAGGTACTTGCATTAGCGGGGGTGCCTGCCCCTGCACATGGAACCGCTCGTTCATTTGAAGAAGCTAGGGTGATTGCCGATCGAATCGGCTATCCGGTCCTCGTTCGTCCGAGCTATGTTCTGGGTGGTCGGGGCATGGAAATCGTGTACACCGAAGACATGTTGAAGGAATACCTTGAACGAGCCACGGAACTCAACCCAGAGCATCCGGTCTTGGTTGATCGATTCCTTGACGATGCCATTGAGATTGACGTTGATGCAATTTTCGATGGCACCGATTTGTATCTGGCCGGGGTCATGGAACATATTGAAGAAGCAGGTATTCACTCTGGGGACTCCGCATGTGCGCTCCCACCGATCACCCTGGGAACTCAAGATATTGAACGAATCCGTGAATCGACGCGTGCTATTGCCGAGGGGCTTAACGTCCGAGGCCTATTGAATATCCAGTTCGCTCTTGCAGGCGATGTTCTCTATATTCTTGAAGCGAACCCGCGCGCATCCCGCACCGTTCCATTTGTTTCTAAGGCAACCGGGGTTCAAGTCGCGAAGGCAGCTGCTCGCGTGATGCTGGGGGAGAGTATTGCCGAACTTCGGGATCTGGGACTGCTACCAACCAGGGGTGATGGTGGGACATTGCCGCAAGGAACTCCCATGTCAGTAAAGGAAGCGGTACTTCCCTTTGGCCGGTTCCATGGTGTGGATACGGTTCTTGGGCCAGAAATGAAATCGACGGGTGAAGTCATGGGAATCGATGCCAATTTCGGTATTGCATTCGCTAAATCGCAAACGGCAGCTTATTCCGGCGGATTGCCAGTGTCGGGAACTGTTTTTGTCTCCCTGGCAAACCGCGATAAACGAGCCGCTGTTTTCCCCGTAAAGAAGCTCTCGGATCTCGGGTTCACCATCATGGCCACGTCAGGGACTGCCGATGTACTCCGGCGCAATGGTATTCCGGCCGAAGTTGTGCGCAAGCAACACGAAGGGCGTGGTCCAAGCGGTGAACCCACGTCAGTCGATGAAATATTGGCAGGGAACGTCGATTTGGTCATAAATACCCCTTATGGAGTGGGACCCCGAAAAGATGGATACGAAATTCGAACGGCCGCGGTTACCCGCGGGGTGCCGTCTATCACAACTGTTCAAGGGTTAGCGGCTGCTGTTCAGGGAATTGATTCCATGATCAATGGCGAACCTACTGTTAAGTCCATTCAGGAACATGGCCGCGACATTGATCGTCTCCGAGCTGAGGTATCTACCCAGGATGACACCTAGATGGGTAGCGTGAGCCCGTGAGCGGACGCCCCATTCAAGTCACCGGTGAAATTCTCGACGTGAATCGATCGGGCTCGTATTACGTTATCTCCGTAACCGCCCCTGGAATATCCGAGATAGCCGAACCAGGACAGTTTGTAACAGTGGGCATGGGCGGCGACGAAACAAGTATGGTGCTGCGTCGGGCTTTTGCGATTCACCGTGTTCAGTCACGTGGTGTCTACGGTGGAACCCTCGACCTGGTTATCTCGCCGGGTGGCAAAGGTACAACGTGGTTGTCCAAGCGTCGTCGACACGACACCGTAAGTTTGGTGGGCCCTTTGGGTAAACCCTTCACGTTACCTACTCAGTCGGTCTCCTGCGTATTGATCGGTGGGGGCTATGGATCGGCACCGCTTTTCCTGTTGGCCGAAAAATTGCGTGAACGTGGCTGTCGAGTTGATTCCATCATTGGGGCATCGACCGAAGAGAAACTCTTTGGCGCATTGGATCTCAAGCGGGTTTCCACTTCACTTGTCCTGACGACAGACGATGGCAGTTTGGGAGTTAAAGGAAGAGTTACCGATGTCTTAGAGGGTGTCGTCACGGCCGGCAAGACGGACATTATTTACGCATGCGGACCCATGAGCATGCTGGCTAATGTCGCGGAATTTGCCGTAACTCATCGAATATTCAGCCAGTGCTCGGTTGAGGAATCCATGGCCTGTGGCATTGGTGTCTGCATGACCTGTGTCTTACCGATAATTGGCGATGACTCCGTCACGCGCATGGTCCGCTCCTGCGTGGAGGGCCCAATTTTCCGAGGCGATCGAGTCCGGTGGGCAGACATTGGAACGGTTCCTCCAGATACTTATGGAGCCCCTGTTGAGGAAGTGTCCACGTGAATACACCCATAGTTTCCGCCAGAAGAGCAGGTGACGGAAGTAATGGTGCCCGTGTGGACATGTTTACCGACTTGGCAAAAATGCATTTGCCAAGTCCAGTCTTGACAGCGTCAGGATGCGCAGCTGCCGGCCGCGAGCTCGATAACTATTTTGACATTACGACAATAGGTGCCGTTGTCACTAAGAGCATCATGCTCGCACCGCGCTCTGGTCGGGCCACACCACGCATGGCGGAAACTCCAAGTGGGATGTTGAATTCCATTGGGCTCCAGGGTCCAGGTGTGGATAGTTTTATTGAACATGACCTAGCTTGGCTCAACCATCGAGGTGCCCGAACAATAGTTTCGATTGCAGGTGGAACTCCTGAGGAATTTGGGAAAGTGGCGGCCAAACTTCGGATAGCGGGTGGGGTGGAGGCTATTGAAGTAAATATCTCCTGTCCCAACGTCTCCGACCGAGGTCAAGTATTTGCCTGCCGCGCGGAAACCGCAGCTCAAGTTATTCAAACTGTCCGCAGAAATAGCGATATCAAGATTCCGATATTTGCGAAGCTTTCACCCGATGTCACTGACATTGTTGAGATTGCACAATCAGTGATCGCGGCTGGTGCAACGGGTGTGTCCGTGATCAACACCCTTCTTGGGATGGTCATGAACACCAGCACAATGCGTCCTGCCCTTGCCGGCATCACAGGTGGCCTTTCGGGACCCGCTATTCGACCTATTGCTGTTCGTTGCGTGTGGGATATTCGCAGTGCCATGCCGGATATCCCCATCATTGGCATGGGCGGGATTCGCTCGGGACACGACGCCCTGGAGTTCATTTTGGCGGGCGCGAATGCCGTTTCAGTGGGAACTTCTATTTTTAATGATCCTTCTGCCCCAGCACGCATCCACGCTGAACTGGCACAGGAGCTTGGTGACCGTGGTTTTCTCCGAGTATCTGATGCAGTTGGTTATGCCCACCGTCCCCACACTCCCACGGTCGACTCTGAAGCGCAATCCTCAGACGCCGAATGGGATTTCATCACCGAGTAAATAGAAGCCAAAGATGACCTCCAGCGCAGTTTCGCAGCCGAATACCAATCGGCCAATTAAGGCCCCCATTGCCCTGGCTCTCGATGCACCCGATCTCGCCACCATGTCACATTGGGTGCGCGACACCGCACCATATCTGAGCACCATGAAAATCGGGATGGAAACTTTCTATCGCGATGGTGAACAGGCTATTGCAATTGTGGCTAACAGTGGATGTGATCTCTTCCTTGACCTCAAGCTGCACGACATTCCCAACACCGTTGCAGGGGCTGTCCGATCACTCGCGCGGTTCCAGCCCAGGTTTCTGACCGTTCATGCATTGGGAGGCGCCGCCATGATCGAGGCTGCCGCTTGCGCACTTCCGGATACCAAGATAGCTGCCGTCACCATCTTGACCAGTCTTGATGATTCCGAGCTGGCGAATTTGGGAATTACGACACCGACAGCCGATACCGTGGTTCGGCTAGCGTTAATCGCCGTGCGTTCTGGCGCCCGTGCGATTGTGTGCTCGCCCCTGGAAGTCGCGGCTGTTCGCAAAGCGGTTCCACCCGACATCGTGCTGATCACACCTGGTGTGCGCCCTAATTCCGCAGCCGTACAAGACCAAAAACGGATCAGCAGTCCCCAAGATGCCCTGAACGCAGGCGCAGACCTTCTGGTTATCGGAAGGCCCATTACCGGGGCTCCCGATGTCGCCAGGGCGGCCTTGAACATCAGTCAAGGCATCATCAGTCAAGACATCAGCGATCAAGGATCCACCGTTTATCAAGGAAGTTCAGATCATCAAGGAAGTTCAGATGGTCGCTGACAAACTGGCCCCCCTGGTGGTGGTCTCTGGACCCTCAGGGGTTGGCAAAAGCACAATTGTGCGGGCAGTCCTAGATCGTGATCCGGAAATTTGGCTTTCGGTGTCTGTCACGACTCGATCTCCTCGCCTCGGTGAAGTGAACGGTGTCGATTAT
>CAITYI010000373.1 GCA_903896585.1 uncultured bacterium | reverse complement strand
GTGATCAATTACACCGATGCTCGCGCCACGGTGATCAATTCCTGGGCAACATGGTGCGCACCGTGTCGAGTTGAGTTGCCCGAGTTCGCGCAGGTGGCCCTTGATCCGCAATTCACCGACGTAAATTTCATTGGTCTGAATGTCCGCGATTCGCTGGATGCTGCTCGCGCTTTCTCCGCCGATTTGCCTTTTGCGAGTCTGATGGATCCTGACGGAGTGTTACTCGCGCAAATTCCCGATGTTCCACCGCAGGCTTTGCCCAGCACGGTGATCGCAGATCAACAGGGCCGAGTTGCTGCGCGCATTATTGGACCGGTACCCAGTGGTGATCTTGATGAGATCATTCAGTGGGTTCTTGATAACGAGAATTAATCGTGCCCATCCAGGTCATTACAACATTGGATGATCCGCGCCTAGATGTCTACCGCTCCCTCACCGATGTCGCATTGCGCTCTGCACGGGAACCTGAAACCGGGATTTATATTGCAGAGAGTGCCAAAGTTATTTCACGCGCAGTGCAATCAGGTCACATGCCCATTTCAATATTGATGGAGCACGGCTGGCTTGAGCGCATGCGCGCACTCCTTGGTTCCGAGCTCATGGAGTCACACATTGAGATTTTCGTGGGCGATCATGCTCTCTTGGAAGAACTCACCGGCTTTCACGTCCACCGTGGCGCGTTGGCGGCAATGCACCGCCCACCTACTGCATCTGTTGCCGAAGTTATTGCTGGTGCGAACAGAATTGCCGTCTTAGAAAATATCGTTGATCACACCAATGTGGGGGCTATTTTCCGATCTGCTGCCGGCCTTGGCATTGATGCGATTCTGATTACGCCCCAATGCGCTGACCCGCTGTACCGTCGAAGTATTCGAGTCTCCATGGGCGCAGTATTTTCCATTCCGTGGACAAGAATTCCCCACTGGCCGGGTGCCATCGGTGAGCTGCATGAACAGGGATTTCACGCCGCAGCTCTCTCCCCAGGCAATGATTCCCAGTCACTTGAAAGCTTCGTCGCAGAGCACCACATGAAAGTTGCTTTTGTTCTCGGTACCGAAGGCGAAGGCCTCACACCCGAATCACTGTCAGCGTGCCACAGCGTTGTTCACATTCCCATGAGCCATGACGTGAGTTCACTCAACGTCGCCGCGGCGTCTGCTGTGGTCTTCTGGGCTATGCGCGCACATACTTATTAAAGATAAATCCTTCGTGATCCCAGACATACTCCAAAGTCCAATCAATTCGATTCGGCTCCAAATCAGCATCACTTGCTGGCACGACTTGACCAACCAACATGGGGGCAATCGTTAAATCGATCTCGTCAATCTCTGAGAAGAGGTCGCGCAAAAGGCGTGGTCCACCCTCGCACACAATTCGCGTGAACCCGCGCTGACGCAAAACTTCAAGTGCATCAAGTGGCAATGATGCACATTCAATGATTTCCACGCACCCTGTTGACTGAATCTCTTCAGCAATCATGGCGCGTTCCCTTGTTGCCGAACCGTCGGTGAACACTATTGGAGTTATGGCCGATTCCCCAAACAGTGGTTCCTCCCACGGAAGGTCAAGTGAAGCACTAACAATTGCCACGACCGGTGCAGGCTGCGCGCCGATTGCTGCACGCGCAGACTGCCACTCGGGTTTAGCGACCATGGGGCGGTAACGCTCAGTTCGAATTGTCTGCGCACCCACTAGAACTACATCGGCCAAACGCCTGGCCTCAACAAGAACTTCGCGGTCACGATCACTGGAGATACTGCGACTTTTACCGTCTGGGCCAAAAAATGCGCCATCGATTGTTTGCACCATCATGGCCCTGACCCACCACCCCGGTGGCCACGAATAGATCTCAACTAACTCGGGAACACGTTCAGCTAGTTCGCGGGCTTCACTTAGTTCGCGTACTTCACTTTCACTAATTCCTTCCTTCAACTTCTTTCGCCGAATGCGGCGCCGGATGTAGACAACGAGCTTGCGCTTCACCCGCCGTGCCCAATGAAATTCGGTAGCCAAGACGGTTAGGCCCGCCAAGATCGTGACGACTCCAGGTCCGGGGAGGACCAACATAGCCACACCGGCAATTAACAAACTGGCACCCACCGTTGCCACGACGGCCCGCCGAATGGTTCGCGAGCCGGTGGGTTGACTAAGTTCCATGCCCCTCTTTCACCGGCTCGGCGCCTTCCTCTCTGGTCGAGACGAGGCTGGCGATCACGGAAACCGCAATCAACGCGATTACGACACCAAGACTAATGGCAGTGGGAATCTTGAAAAAGGCATGTCCCACGATCATCTTGATACCGACGAAGACCAGAACCAGCGATAAACCAATTTTGAGGTAGATGAATCGGTGCATGAGATCGGCCAGCAGGAAGTACATGGCACGCAAGCCAAGTATCGCTAAAGCATTACTAGCGAATACTAGGAACGGTTCTTGGGTGATCGCGAAGATTGCAGGTATGGAATCAACGGCGAAAATGATGTCTGTTACTTCAACAAGAACCAATACCGCTAAGAGTGGAGTGGCGAAAAGGATTCCATTTTTACGGGTGAGGAATTTCTGACCTTCGTATTCATCGGTGGTGCGAACAAAGCGCCGGAAAAGCTTTAATGTTTTCGAGTTTGAAACATCAAAGTGTTCATTGCGTTGCTTCATCATTTTGATACCGGTCAAAATCAAGAATGCCCCGAAGATATAAAGGACCCACGCATAGGAGGCAATGAGCGCAGAACCAGCGCCAATAAAGATCGCCCGGAACACGAGCGCACCCAGAACCCCATAAAAGAGAACCCGGTGCTGGTACTCGCGAGGCACGGCGAAGTAACTGAAGATCATGGCCCAGACAAAGACGTTGTCCACCGCAAGCGATTTCTCAATCAGATACCCGGCGAAGTACTGCATGCCGAATTCACTACCGAAGTACCACCAGATCAGTCCACCCACAATTGTGGCGACACCCACCCAAATCGCCGACCAGACGGCGGCTTCCTTTACCGAAATGATGTGCGCATCTTTGTGCATAAAAAGATCGACGACCAACATCGCCAGCACAATTCCCAGAAGGACGAGCCACACCCAAAGATCTACGACCATTGAAATTCCTCACGTAAGGACGCCGAAGCGACTTAACGCAAGGTCTCCGCCACCGGGTTAAACTCCGGCCTGAGCACCGGGTGTGGATTGCCACACCGTATTGACGACGCCCAGCAGATGGGGTACTCCCCTTGTTAGCCGAATACTAAATGCTCAGAGCCGACTCTGCACACCGAGGGTTCTGCCGTGTCACCCGGTCAGGCCTCGCACGTAATGGCGCTGAAGGGCAAAGAAGACTCCAACCGGAATCAACATGGATATGAATGCACCTGCCGTCATGAGGTGCTCGTTCACACCCATGGATCCTGAAAGATAGGCAAGGTATCGGGTGACCGGAGCTACATCTGGTGTTCCTGCTGAATAGGTCAAAGCAACGATGTAGTCATTCCACACCCAGACAAATTGAAAGATCGCAAATGCCGCGATACCCGGTATCGCGACAGGCAGAACAACTAGTCGAAAAATTTGATAGTGGGAAGCACCATCGATTTTTGCGGCATCGAGTAATTCCTTCGGAACCCGTGAGACTGCATTGTGCATCAGGAACACGGCAATTGGTAGCGAGACGATTGTGTGAACTACCCACAATGGGATGTAGGTGCCCATAAGAAGCGATCGCCCTGTCACCGGATTATCTAGGTTTGGAACTATTGGAAATGACCCAAAGCTCCATCCACTATTGAAAAGATCGAGGAGTGGCAGAAGGATCATCTGAATCGGGATTACCTGCAGAGCAATAATGACAACGAATATCGTCGTGGCGCCTCGAAAGGGCACCCATGCAAGTGCGTAGGCGGCCATGCACGCGATCATTATTGGAATGACTGTTGCGGGAATTGCAACCGCTAATGAATTAAAAAGAAACGGAGTAATCCCATCGGGTAGTTCTGAGCCACCGGTCATTACGGTTGAGTAGTTCTCTAATGTCACTGTGCGGTCCGTGAAAATATTCCACCAACCAGAACTTTTTGACTGCCATACGGGTCGAATAGACGTTACGAATAACCCAATGGTTGGAATGAGCCACACCAATGCAATGACTCCAACGACCACACTTGCACCTAAGCTCCCGCGACGTCGACTTGGACGTGGCGAAATAGGCTGAATCGGTAGGGGAACTACCTCGGGTGCTTCAACGCTCACCTACCAATCAAAGCAATGCCGATTCGCTCTGCCACTCTTGCCCCACTCTGGGTGGAAAACTGACCAAGCACTCGGATAAAAGGTGATCTCATACCTCCCACGGCAGTGACTGACTCGAGGTGAGGATCTTGTCAACGGCGACCACCTGAGCTTGCTCGAGCAATCGCAGAACTTCCACAGTGCTTTCACATAATGGGACGTCGTTTTCGGGAGTTAAACAACATGAGGGTAGGTATTTTCTGGGCTTCCGAATTCAGTCCATACAGCCCAAACAACCTCGATACCGATTATGTTGGTGGCATGCATTTTCGAGGCGTGGACCTGGTATTCATTCCGGCGCTCGCGAGATGGAAATTTCTAGAGCGTGGCAAGCCTGCACCTGCAATTAATGACGTTCCCGCACTGCGTAACCGTGCCGCCGGAATGGCGATATGGCTTTCCCAACAATTCGGTCAGGTGCCGGGCATAACAATTACTGACCACCAACTAGGTGAGTTGCGAGTCCGCGAGTACCGGCCAGAGCACATGCGGGTGGTAGATCTAGCATCACCCGCCATTTTTCACATTCACGGTGGTGGAATGATCATGAGCACGGTTGAGGCCTATGACCAGAGGTGTAGTGCCTATGCCAAAGCAACCGGTTTCCCGGTGTACTCCGTTGATTACCGGCTGGCTCCAGAGCATCCCTACCCCGCTGCCATTGATGACTGCTTCCACGCATTCCAGTGGCTGGTGGACAACGCCGAATCCTTGAATATCGATCCCCACAAGATTGCGCTGCTGGGCAACAGTGCCGGATCGGGTTTGGCGGCGGCGCTAGCGCTGCGATTGCGCGACACCTCTTCCATTCAACCCAAATGCCAAGTACTTATCTACCCCATGCTCGACCACCAGACGATCACCGTGAAGCCGGGCTGGGAGAAGACGTGGCTGTACTGGTCCTTCCAAGACAATCAGACAGCGTGGAGTGCCTATTTTTCGGGCCTACCAACCGAAACGGAACCGCCAATATATGCCGTGCCCGCACTTGCCTCCGATCTCAGTGGTTTGCCGGACACATATATATGTGTCGGAACAGCTGATATTTTCCTCGATGAAGATTTGGAATTTGCCCAGCGCCTGCAGGCTGCCGGCGTGCACACGGTTGTGGAGGTGATTGAGGGAGCCCCCCACAATTTCGACTATCTCGCCGCGCATTGCCCCCAATCTCGCAAGTCATGGCGCTCTCGATTCAACTATCTGGTCACTCACCTTTAGGACTAAAGTCACCGGATCCGTGCCAGATAGCCACTATGAATTCCAGGGAATGTGGCGCAAAATTGGGCAGTAACCCGGAAGTCGAGTCCTAAAGAAATGAGCCGATCGTGAAAAATACCCAGGTTGATAAGTTCACGGGCCGCATTGTGATCGGCTTGGACGGATCCGAGGGCGCAACTCGGGCGGCACACTGGGGGGCGCAGGAAGCCAAACTTCGAGGCCGGGGGCTGACCTTGGCGTATGCCGTTCTTCCCATGACAGCAAGCGGTGTCTTCGGTATGGGAGCCCCACCGAGACTTGATCTGATTGAAGAATTGCGCACAAGTGCGGTTGCCGAACTCACCCGAATTGCCGCTGACCTTGACTGCACCGACGTAATTGTCCATGTGGAGATTGGCACACCCAGCGGGTTACTCCTGCAGGCATCTGATAGCGCCGCGTTAATTGTGCTTGGCTCTCGCGGTCGCGGGGGCTTTGCCGACTTGCTTCTCGGCTCCGTTGGCACCCAGGTCGCCTCACATGCCAACTGTCCCGTTGTGGTGATGCGTGCAACTGCCCGAGCAGGTGCCAACGAAGTCATCGTCGGTATTGACGGATCCCCACATTCAATCGCCGCATTGGAATTCGCTTTCGACGAGGCGAGCAGACGCGGATGGAGTTTAGTCGCAGTGCACGCTTGGGATGTCCCTGCGTATGACCTGATTATCTCGCCTGACGGACCCATTCCATTTCCATTGGGAAATGTCGCTGACGTGGAAATTCGTCTGGCCGCAGAAGTACTTGCCGGATTCAAAGTGGATCACCCCGATGTACCGGTCACGGAAGCTTTGGTTCGCGCACCGGCTGTCCAAGCACTTCTTGATGCATCAACAAATGCTGCACTCATTGTGGTGGGAACGCGTGGTCGCAATGTTGCCTTAGGTGCGCTGCTCGGTTCGGTGAGCAACGGCGTTCTGCACAAGGCGAAGGTTCCTGTCGCGGTAGTACCGCTACCCGAACCGGAATGGGATGCTGCGTGACCGCAATCACCAAACGAGCAGTGAGCGAAATCATGTCAGCTCCAGTTCTCACCATCGAGTTGAGCGATTCTCTCTGGGACGCCTGGCAATTACTCAGTGTTTCTGGTCTGCGCTACCTGGTTGTACTGGGTCGAGACAATGAATGCCTTGGGCTGATAAGTGATCGGCAGATTCTTGCCGAGATACCCGCAACCGCTGATCACTTGGGAGCCATCTCGGTTATTGAGGCCATGGGTCATGGACAGCAAATTTTCCTCTCCCCCACTCACACACCGCAAGAAGCCGCAGCCCTTATGCGTAAACACGATCAGGAAGCAATGCCGGTGTGTACCCCAGATGGCAAAATCGCCGGAATCTTGACCCATGCGGACCTGGTGAAGTGGATCAGCTAGCCCATTAGAGTGTGGGCGTGCCCGAGGAACAGCAGGAAAACACCAGCCAACGCTTAGTCTGGATCGATCTGGAAATGACCGGATTGAGCCTCGAGCGCGATGAAATCGTGGAGATTGCTGCGATCGTGACCGAGTCAGACCTCACCGAAATCGATAGTGGTATCTCACTTGTTGTACGCCCCAGCCAAGCCGCCCTCAACACCATGGACGACTTCGTCACCAACATGCATACCGAATCAGGTCTGATCAACGAAATTCCACAAGGAATTTCACTTGAGGAAGCACAATCACAAGTCCTTGACTACATCAAGGGACACATTCCCGAACACAATAAGGGCCACTTGGCCGGGTCCAGTGTGTATGTGGACCGTGGATTTCTGGCCAAATACATGCCGGAAATTGACCAGCACCTCCATTACCGGCTGATTGACGTATCCAGCATTAAAGAACTCTCGCGCCGCTGGTACCCCAAGGTGTACTTCAATTCCCCTGAGAAAACCGGGAATCACCGCGCCCTCGCCGATATTCGCGAATCCATTGCCGAACTGCGCTACTACCGCGACGCAGTCATGGTGGAACCCCCCGGCCCTGACGGCGCCGCCGCTAAGTCAATTGCGGCGAACCACGTGGTGGAGCACAACTAACCCATCGGTAGACTCAGACGGCTAGGTTGACGGGCTCGCACATACAAGTCCATTCAACCTAACGCGGTGGGTGTAGCTCAGCTGGTAGAGCGCTGCGTTGTGGTCGCAGATGCCGCGGGTTCAAGTCCCGTCACTCACCCCAAGTCTCGATTGACCAAGGCGAGTTGAACCACTTACTTTCCTCGGCCCCTAGGCTTCGCCCATGTTGACTGCCGGAACCTCTGGTAGCGCACAGCAACTGCGCCGCCTCGCCTTGGTAG
>CAITYI010000372.1 GCA_903896585.1 uncultured bacterium | reverse complement strand
TTGCATTACACGGAATCTGCGGAAGAATTCGCTGCCCAAGACTTTGATACCGAGTATCACCGAATTGTTGTGGAGTTTGAAACCCGCGACTTCCGCAGCTGGGTCAAGTTCAGTCAATATGGTGATTTGCCCGAAACCGATGCCATTCAGGCTCAGGCTGGGATAGAAAGTTACTTTGACTCTTTGGAACAGTATTTGAGTGTGTCACAGAGCGAGTAACCACCAGATTGACCGGTCATCTCGAGACGCTTCCACAAATTTGTGCGTGGTCAGAATTTCCTGACTCGCAGCATTGTTGACCTGAGTGTCAGCGCAGAGATACTGAATCCCCTGATCGCGGGCAATCTGCAGGAGAGCACCCACGGCTTCGGTTCCGTAGCCTTGACCTTGGGCAGATGGTACGAGTTCATACCTAATCTCTGCAGCTCTCACATTGCCGATTAACTGCTCACCTTTGAATCCGATATTGCCGATTGCTGCACCGGTGGCTCGAAGTCGTATTTGTAACAGGCCAGTGGGTTCACCCGATTCGAGGGCGAGCAGGGAGTTGAGAATCTCCCCCTCCCCGGGATAATCCGGCGCCCACAATTTGTTCTCCCGCAGGTTGTGGGCAATGTCGGTGAGTTCATCGTCTTGGGGGGTCAAGATCAGATGATCGGTCTGGTAGGTGGGCTCGATAACGGGTATTCCCACTAAGCGCCACACCTGAACTGCTTCTGCAACTTGATCAGATGCAATCAATATGTAGTCGGTATCAAATGTACTCACCACAAAAATACCCAATCCTGCTTTGGCAATGGGTTGCGAAATACTGGCGACAATTCCGGTCAGGGTGAACTCCATTGTTCCCGCAACTCGGAAGGCAACCCAGTCGTTCTGGCGGTTGATGACTCCGGCGACAGGGGCACTTTCCGTGGTGCAGACAAGGGATAGTTCATCGGCGGTTCTGGTTAATGCCCAGAAGGTAGATTCCACCGGAGGAGCTGGAATCCCTACTCCGGGATCCAACTTGATCACGGAAAATGGTTCAACCTGCCGCAACAAGATCACGCCTGACCCTAACCTGTTTGGCTTGCTGACTAGACCCATCTGAACGGCACCGGCGACGTCCGCCTAGTCTCAGGTAGTGACTTTTCGCTCAGATTTACGCAATGTGGCCATTATTGCTCACGTTGACCACGGTAAAACCACCCTCGTCGATGCCATGTTGTGGCAATCAGGGGCATTTCGAGAGAACCAGGACGTCAACGAGCGGGTCATGGACTCCATGGATCTCGAGCGCGAAAAAGGAATCACGATCCTTGCTAAGAACACATCGGTTCGGTATGCGGGCCCGTCTGCTCCCGAAGGAATGACCTTCAACATTATTGACACACCCGGCCACGCCGACTTTGGCGGTGAGGTTGAGCGCGGACTCGAGATGGTGGACGGCGTTGTTCTGCTGGTCGATGCATCTGAAGGCCCACTTCCTCAGACGCGATTTGTGTTGCGTAAAGCGCTGAGCAAAAACTTGCCGGTGGTTCTCGTGATCAACAAAGTTGATCGATCCGATGCTCGCATTGCCGAGGTTGTCGATGAAGCCTATGAACTTTTCCTTGACCTTGATGCAAATGAAAAACAGATTGAGTTCCCGATCGTGTACACCAGTGCCAAAGCGGGTCGTGCCTCGCTGACCCGCCCAGAAGATGGCGGCATGCCTGATGCCGAAAACCTGGAACCGCTCTTCAAGACACTTGTTGAAACTATTCCTGCGCCGACCTATACCGAAGGTGCCCCGCTACAGGCCCATGTCACCAACCTGGATGCTTCGCCGTATCTCGGTCGGTTGGCACTGTGTCGTGTTCACCAAGGAACAATCACCAAAGGCCAGCAGGTTGCCTGGATTCGCCGTGATGGAAATA
>CAITYI010000371.1 GCA_903896585.1 uncultured bacterium | reverse complement strand
GTGCACGACCTGTTCACGATCAATCGAGGACATATCCGCATTCTATTGGCCCTCGGTGGTCAGGTATTCGCCCGTTCACTCTGGCTAGTCCGGAATGGATAAAGCCGACTGAAAGTCACCGCGGGTCAGTAATTCAAATCCGCGAGCCCCGGTGATGGGAATACCCAGTGACCGGGCTTTCACAGCTTTTGAACCGGCTTTATCTCCGGCAACAACCAAATCTGTCTTTGCCGAGACCGATCCAGAAATATGTGCACCTAAATCAGCTAGAGATTCTTGTGCCGAGTCCCGGGTGTGACCTGGTATGGAGCCGGTGATCACAATCGTTTTTCCAGTGAGCGGCCCCTCAACCTTTTTAGGTGAATCAGCAAATGTGACACCCGCTGCAATCCACTTATGAATAATCTCTTGATGCCAATCTTGATTGAAATAGTCATGAAGGCTGTGAGCAATGCGGTCACCAATGCCGTCAACTTCGGAAAGATCCGATTCTGTTGCGGCTTCGATCGCAGAAAGAGATCCAAATTCTGCAGCCAATTTTTTGGCCACGGTAGGTCCTACATGGCGAATACTCAGTGCTACCAGGAAGCGCCAGAGAGGTTGTTGTTTGGCCCCCTGAATTTGCGAAAGAAGAGTGAGGCCCGCTTCATTGAGCTGTGGACCCTGTTCACCCTTGTGTGGGTCGCGGGTGAAAAACGGACTTGTGAGCAGACTGGATTCGGTGAGATTGAAAATATCTCCTTCATTTGTCACAACTTCTGATTCCAAGAGCGCTTGAGCGGATTTCTCGCCGAGGCCCTCGATATCAAGTCCACCACGCGAGCCAAGGTGAAAAAGTCGCTCACGTAATTGTGCTGGACAAGATCGGGCATTGGGACACCGAATATCTTTATCCCCCTCGCTTTCTGGCGCCAACTGTGTTCCGCATTCAGGACATTTCACTGGCATGACAAATGCTCGTTCGGATCCCGTACGTTCTTCGATAACCGGCCCCAAAACTTCTGGAATGATTTCACCCGCCTTACGCAAAAAAATGAAATCGCCGATAAGAACGCCTTTGCGTTCTACCTCGAAAGGATTATGCAAAGTTGCCATGGAAACCGTGGTGCCTGCAACTTGCACAGGCTCCATAACGGCATACGGAGTAACCCTGCCGGTCCGACCAACGCTTACCCGAATATCAAGTAGTCGAGTTCTCACCACTTCAGGCGGATATTTGAAGGCAATGGCCCACCGGGGTGCTCGGGAGGTAAAACCGAGCTCCCGCTGTTGATTAAATTGATCAACTTTGACGACTACGCCATCGATGTCAAATTCGACAGCTGACCGATTCTCATTGCGATCGTGGATAAAGGCCAAGACGCTTTTCAGTGATTTTTCCACCGAGAAATGTTCACTCGTGGGCAATCCCATGGCTTTCAGCACTCTATACGTGTCACTTTGAGAGACCAGATTCAATTCTGAATAGGATCCAATTCCATGGACAGTGAACTGTAGAGCTGATAATCGCAGTCGAGCGGCATTAAGTTCACTTTCCAGTCGTGCTTCGCGTTTGGTCCCCTGAGCCGCTATCCATTCTTTCTCACGTTTGTCCAATCTTTGACGTAATGCACCAGCAGCGGCATTGCGAGGATTGGCGAACAGGGGCTTGCCTGTCCTGGCCTGTTCCTCATTAATGCTGTCAAATGCCGTCAACGGATAGAAAACCTCACCGCGCACCTCTAAGGTCGCCGGGATTTTCTTCCCCTTTAATTGCTGTGGGATGGATCCGATCAACATTGAATTAACAGTGACATCTTCGCCCGTTGTTCCATCGCCTCGGGTCGCAAGAGTTTCTAATTGGCCATTTCGATACACGGCATCTACTGCCAGTCCATCAATTTTTAATTCGCACAAGAGCTCCGGAAAGGAACCGAGGGAGGACACAACGCGATCAATCCATGCCGTCATTTCATGGTCATTGAAAACATTGTCCAGTGAGTACATGGGTTCCAAATGAGTTACCGGGTCAAAGAGTTCAGAGCTGTAGCCACCGACTGATTGGGTCGGTGAGTCCCCGGTGGTGAGCAGCGGGTATTGCTCTTCAAGGGCAACAAGCTCTCGAAACAGGGTGTCGTACTCGGCATCGGACAGGTTTTGGGCAGCCTCTAGTGAATATTGGACTCGAGCATGATTGATCCGATCGGTCAATTCGGCCCAGCGCGCTCGCGCGCGATCAGGGGGACTAGTTGCCATCAGATTCCCTCAACGAGACACAAGGCGATCTGGATCATTGAGTAAATCTACCGCCGCGCGGGCCCGATTCCACGCATGTCGCGCTTGCTCCCAGTCTCCAAATGAACTGTTCTCCGATGGCACAATAATCGCACCAGGTGTGAAATCGGTAATGACAAATCCGAGTGCATTAACTCGGGCAGCAATATCTGAGGCAATGTGAACTCCAGACGCACTCGGTGGAGCGATCCACACCGTCTCCGTCCCCGACTCAATTATTTCTCCCAATTCCTTTGCAGCCTCAATCTGGTAGAAACGCGTAACCCCTGCGGCCTGGAGCAGTGAGATGTACGGATCACTTAACGCAACCTGACCCCCCGTTGCATTAATGCCAAACCCGGCTCCGTGTAGTTGGGCCTCGGTAAAGAGCGGGTCCCATAGAGAGGCCACAAATTGCCGATCTAAAGCTACATACGTTCTCAGGGCGCTTGCGGTTGGGATTGCTCCATCTGTTGCCGGCATAACGAGTGGTTCATCAATTTGAATTGTCAATAATGCTCCGGGAATCCGCCGGGCAAAATCAAGGGCAGTCTCCGCAACAACGCGCGATAGGGCAATACTCACATCACGCAGTGCACCATGGTCCCGAATAAGTTTCTCTCCACGAGCACCCTCAACCGCACCCGCCCAACTCACGGGGCCGACAATCGACATGGTGAGTGGTCCGGTGAATCCCTGAAATTGCTCCTCAAGTGCATCAAGATCGGTGCTGAGGAAACTTCGGGCCCGAATCATCTCTTTGCCTTGAGAGCCAAATAACCGCCAGCCGGTAGGCACAGTGACGATTCCAAACTCTGATGACACCTTTGATAACAGCCCAGCAGTTCTCCCGACCGAGTCTGCCCCCGGTCCCCTAGTGGGGAGGATCGGCACAAATGGTGCCAGGGCACATTCCCCGGCAATGACGTGCGCCGCCTCACTACTGGATTCACCCGGAACTGGCCCCAAGCCACTGACTCTGGCTTGTGTCACGATTTATCCGCCCACAAAGATGTGATCTGAGAAAATGTAATTTTCCGGATTAACTCGATCTGTGGCCACGATAGTTGCCGATCCCAGTACTCGAGTGCCTGAATAAATCACAACCGCCTGTCCGGGAGCTAAACCTCGAACTGGCTCAACAAGTGAAACGTGCATGCGTGAATCTTGTACGCACGCGAAGCCGGGGACTGGTTCCGCATGTGCGCGAACTTGGGCCATGACCTCCTGTGGCTCAGCGGTCAACGGCGGACCCGCCCAGATTGGATCAATTCCGATAATTCGAAAGACATCGAGTAACTCGGGTGCTCCAACAAAGACATCGCCCGATTCCCGATCCACATTTACGACATAGCGCGGCTTACCGTCTTCCGCGGGTATTTTGAGATTGAGTCCGCGCCGTTGACCAATGGTCACCGTAAATGTTCCGCTATGTTCTCCAATGATTTCCCCCGAAGAGACATCGCGAATAGCGCCGGGGCTTCCGCCGAGCTTATTCACGAGAAATCCAGCCGTGTCGCCATCTGGGATAAAACAAATATCGTGGCTATCCGGTTTCTTCGCGGTGATCAACCCCCGTGCTTCAGCTTCAGCGCGGATTGCCGGCTTGTGATCTCCCCCCAATGGAAAAAATGAATGCTCCAACTGCTCTTGGGTTAAAACTCCGAGAACATAGGACTGGTCCTTGAGCGGATCAATGGCTCTATGCATTTCAATTCCATGGGGGCCATTCTTTATTTGAGCGTAATGACCAGTTGCAACGGCATCGAATCCCAGCGCCAATGCGCGATCTAATACTGCACTGAACTTGATTTTTTCATTGCAGCGTAAACAAGGGTTTGGTGTTCTACCCGCGGAATACTCGTCAAGAAAGTTTTTCATGACACTTTCGGCGAACTGGCTAGAGAAATCCCACACATAAAATGGAATACCCAGCTTGTCAGCGACTCGTCGAGCATCTCTGGCATCGTCAAGAGTGCAACAACCACGGCTTTTTCCATTGGAGTCGGTTCGAGATAAAGCTAAGTGAACACCGACTACTTCATGGCCTTGATCGATCATGCGCGCGGTGGCAACGGACGAGTCCACACCTCCGCTCATTGCAGAAATAATCCGCATGGTTACACCGAACCTGCTCGAACCGCACGCTCAACCGCGTTCGGAAGCACTGTCACCAGATGATCCACATCCTCTTTGGAACTTCCCCTACCGAGACTAAAGCGCAAAGAAGCCCTAGCAATTTTTTGATCGACACCCATTGCCAAAAGCACATGGCTAGGTTCGGGGATTCCCGCGGTGCACGCTGATCCCGTTGAGCAATCAATTCCAGCCGCATCCAGCAGCATTAGAAGTGAATCTCCTTCGCAACCGGGAAAAGAAAAGTGAATGTTGTTCGGTAGACGAGCAACTCCCGGAGCCGGGCCATTGAGCCGCGCTTCAGGAACACAAGCCTCAACACTGCTTACTAGATACTGCTGGATGTCTCGCATTTCCTGAGCATGGGCATCAACAGAAAGAGTCACCAATCGTGAGGCAGCCGCGAATGCTGAAACCGAGGCTGGATCCAAAGTCCCCGAGCGAATCTCTCTTTCTTGCCCGCCGCCATGGGTGACCGGCACGACTTTTTCATGGGGATCAATGATCAAAGCACCCACACCGACAGGCCCACCAATCTTGTGACTGCTCAGCGTTACCGCAGTTGCCTTTAGACCCACAAGATCAAGATTGATTTGCCCAAACGCCTGCACTGCATCGGTGTGAAATGGAACTCCAAATTCCTGACATAGAGCTGAAATTTCCTGAACAGGCTGAATCGTGCCAATTTCATTGTTGGCCCACATAATGGATACCAATGCAATGTCGCCCGCCTGAAGTAGCGAGCGCAGTTGATCAACACTCACTTTGCCCGTGGAATCAACATCAAGGAAAGTAATCTCAGCGTCTTGATGATCACGCAACCACAACACCGGATCTAGGACAGCATGGTGCTCGATTGCACTTGTCACAATGTGTCGCGGGCCACCATCTGCGGATCGGGCCCAAAAAATCCCTTTGATGGCCAGATTATTGGATTCGGTACCACCTGCGGTGAAAATCACCGCTGATGGGCGAACCCCGAGATCCTCAGCAATGGATTCCCGCGCCTGTTCGACAATTCGGCGAGCAGACCTGCCGGAGGTGTGCAAACTGGATGCGTTCCCCACATGTTGCCCAGCAACGATCCACGCTTGGGCTGCTTCAGGCCGCAGGTGAGTAGTGGCAGCGTGATCGAGGTAGATGCGTGTCACACATACCCTCCCACTTCTTAGCCCCCGAGTACTTGGCCACGTAATTTCTCATTTGCGAACTCTCAGATAAGAATTCTCAGATGAGATGCATGTGCCCGTGCGCACCGCACGGGCAACAAGCATATAAAAGGTATTGAAAAATGCGCGACTGATCTACTTTCGCTTGGTAATTTCTTCGGAAAGCTGAGGGACAACGGTGAAGAGATCACCGACCACGCCATAATCGGCCAACTCAAAAATCGGTGCCTCTGGATCCTTATTGACGACCACCACAACCTTCGAAGTTTGCATCCCGGCCCGATGCTGAATTGCTCCTGAGATCCCATTTGCGATATATAGCTGGGGAGAAACAGTTTTGCCGGTTTGGCCCACCTGAAATTGATGTGGGTACCAACCAGCGTCGGTTGCTGCGCGCGAAGCACCAACTGCAGCGTTCAGGGAATCAGCCAGCGACTCGATGACACTGAAACCTTCGGGTCCACCTACACCTCGACCACCGCTCACCACAACCTCCGCTTCAGTGAGCTCAGGTCGAGCACCCTTTGCCACGACCGTGCGATCTTTCACGGTCACGCGCTGTGCACCTGCACTAATGTCCACAGAAATATCTTCGCGGACTGCAGCAAATGGCTGCGGGGTGGCTGGAATCGCATTGGGACGAACCGTGATGATTGGTGTGCCTTTTGTCACCCGCGAATGCACTACCGTACTTCCACCGAACACACTTTGGGTAACCGTTGAATCGGCTGCTATCTCCACGGCATCGGTGATTATTCCGCAGTTGGATTTGATTGCAGCCCGAGCCGCTACTTCTTTACCGTCTGCAGTGGATGCAACCAAGACCGCGACCGGAGTCAAAGAATCGATCAGGGAAGCGACAATTTCTGCGCCGGGCGCTACCGGGTGGTTATTCACTGCATCAGAGTCAGCAACCAGGACTTTGGTGGCCCCGTAATTTCCCAGAGTCGCCACCGTGTCCTCGGTGCACCCACCACCCAGCCAAAGAACGACCGGATTACCAAGAGCCCGAGCACCGGTGACCAACTCAAGGGTGATTTTCTTGATTTCGGAATTGTGATGCTCTGCAAGAACGAGTACGTCAGACATAGGTTCTCCTTAAATAATCTTTTGGGAGGTGAGAAAATCCGCAATTTTTACGCCACCATCGCCTTCGTCGGTGACAACGACACCAGCAGCCTTGGGCGGCCGCGCAGCAAAGTCCGCAACTTCGCTCCACGCACCGGATGCCCCGACCACAGACGGTTCGAGCCCTAGGTCTGCGACCGTCAGAATTTCGACTGGTTTTTTCTTTGCCGCCATGATGCCTTTGAAGGATGGATAGCGAGGTTCATTAATTTTCTCCACCACACTGACTACCGCTGGTAGTTGAGTGGAAAGTAGATCAAACCCGTATTCCGTCACTCGTTCAACGGTAAGTTCTGAACCGCTGATCTCCACTTTTTGGGCAAAAGTCACCTGGGGAAGGTCAAGTCGCTCGGCAACCATGGCCGGAATGACGGACATGCGAGCATCGGTTGATTCCGAGCCGAACAGGATCAGATCAAAGTCACGACCGGAAAGCGCTTTAGCCAACACCGCCGAAGTTGCAATTGCGTCTGAGCCTCCCAGATTGTCATCGACAATGTGAATGCCCGCGTCCGCCCCCATGCTAATTGCTTTGCGCAAAGTTTCGCCAGCACGCTCAGGGCCCATGGTCACAACAACAACTTCGCCTCCAGCGGCCTCAACCAATTGAAGAGCCTGCTCTACCGCATATTCATCTAATTCATTGAGTACACCATCGGCCGACTCACGGTCAAGTCGTGAATCAGCGTCCCGAAGTTTTTTCTCGGCCCACGTATCGGGGACCTGCTTAACGCATACTGCGATCTTCACGTTGTTCACCCTTTCGACATCTGACCAGACCGATTGCAAGTCTATGTTACCCACGAGTAACTCTTTGCGCCTGACCAAAGCGCACGCACTAGTGTCCTAGGGTGACAGATGATCACATAACGGGCGAACCACGGGGTCAAGTTTGTTTTGTTCTCCACAGCCACCTCCCATGGGTTCTCGGGCATGGAAACTGGCCGGTGGGCGAAGAATGGCTTTATCAGGCGTATGGCCACTCCTATCTGCCATTGCTGCAAGCCCTTTCTGACCTCACCGACCGAGGCTTTCGCAACATGGCATCTTTGGGGATAACCCCCATTCTGGCCGCCCAATTGGATCACCCGTACGCCCTCACAAACCTGGAAATCTGGCTACACGACTGGCAACTGCGAACACAACTAATACCCAGGCTGCACCCAGCTCGGAAGTACCACATGGAAAGCGCCGCAACAGCGCTGCATATTTTCCGTGAGTCATTTTCCAGAGGTGCATCCCCGGTCATTCGGAAATTGATTGACTCGGAAGCAATTGAAATTTTGGGCGGGCCTCTAAGTCATCCGCTATCCCCTTTGCTCGATTCCCGCGTTCACTCATTTGCCTTGTCTGAGGGGTTACAAGATGCCCGCCGCCGGTGGGGGCATACACCGGTAGGAATTTGGGTACCCGAGTGCGCCTATCGGCCTGGGCAAGAACATATCTATGAGGATCTCGGTGTACATCATTTTCTGCTGGATGAAACGGCAGTGATTTCCGCACATGGCGTGCCGAACCAGCCATACCTGTTGGCCCAGAGCTCGGTGACAGTCGTGGGGCGAGACTCACAAGCGAGTGACCTCGTGTGGTCAGCAGAGCGGGGTTATCCCGGTAGGCCTGATTACCTAGATTTCCATGACGTTGATAACCAGCATGGTCTGCGCCTTTCGCGAGTAGGCGATCGTTCGAATGAATCAAAGGAACCGTACAACCCCACTGCAGCTCGAGATGCCGCAATTAACGATGCCCAGGAATTCATTACCCGCTTGACAGAGATTATGAAAACCTCCACCCCCATAAGGACGGATAAATCCCCACTCGTTGTGATTGCCATTGACACCGAACTTCTCGGACACTGGTGGCGTGAAGGTATTACCTGGTTTACCCGAGTAATCGAATTACTACCCGATTTCGGACTAGAAACTGTCACTCTGGAACAAGCTGCCCAACAAGCACAAGATTCAATTTTCCCTGGAGAGACGTCTTGGGGCGAAGGTAAAGACCTGCGACTGTGGACTTCTGATCGAGTTCGAGATCTGGTGGTCATGAACCACCAAACTCAAGAAGTAATTCTTGACGTGACCGCCCGCGAAGGATTGTCCCGTGAACATGAGTCAGCTGTCCTCAATGAGGCCATGCTTCAACTGTCCAGTGATTGGGCGTTCATGATTAGTCGAGACTCTGCAGCCGATTATGGCCGTAATCGCGCACAACAACACTATTTACGAATCCAGGAATTACTCAATGATCCGCAGGAACCGCTTGCTGGATCACTTCCCCCGTTCCACTTGACCTGGCCTCGTCATTGACCGTTGGTTACTCACCAATTGAGTCTTTAATTGCCGCTTTGGTTAGGGCATCGACGTAGGCTTGATGCTCGGTCCGTGCAATTGAATCCGAAGTCGGCTCCAGTCGCGATCGAATAACTCGAGCGGGGACCCCCGCAACGATGCTCATAGCTTTGACATTGCCCTTTACAACGGAATTGGCTCCGACTACCGACCCTCGCCCGATTGTGGAGCCGCGTAAAATCGTGGCTTTCGTCCCAATCCAGACATCTGATTCAATAACCACTGGAGACTTAATTATTCCCTGTTGACGGATGGGTATTTGAGTGTTGTCCATCCGGTGATCGAAGTCGCACACGTAAATGGAGTCGGAGAAAATACACTCCGCTCCAATCATGACGCTCAAGTACGCGTTAATAGTGTTATCGCGCCCGAATACTGATTTTGTGCCAATCGATACGGTGCCTTCATGCGCTCTGATTCGATTGTTGTCACCAATATGCACCCACGGCTCGACCACAATGCGACCAAAACCCTTTCTCACACTTAGCTCAACACCTTTACCGAGGAATACAAAACCACGACATATAACATCGCGCGGCCCAAAAAAATATAACCGAATGAAACGCACGTAGCGCACAAGATAGTAAGGACTCCAGGCTCGGTTTCGCATGATCCACCGCAGATTGCTTAGTCGGAGTATCTTGAAGTCACTCATGACTTTCTACTTCCATTGCCACCCGGTAGACATCAGTTGTGAGGTTGGCAATTGATGCCCAGTTATAAACGTTGACAACTCGATTGAAGAATTTTTGTGCCCGCACGTTGGATTCCTGCGGATCTTGGTCAATTTCCGTGATGCATTGGGCGATAGTTTCACCTGTTACCACTTCTAATGGGTAGCCAAATTCCTGATTCGGGATCACATCGCTAAGTCCACCTGCCCGCGACACCACTAGTGGTACACCTGCTAACCCAGCTTCAAGTGCCACGATTCCGAAGGGCTCATAACTTGAAGGAACCACTAGAACATTGCATTCGCTCAAGAGTTCCCGTTTTCGCTCCGATGACACATATCCGAAGAGATCGACCTGATCGGTCAGTCCTAAGCGAGCTACTTTGCTGATGAGGTTGGGAAGCTGACTTCCAATGCCAATAATTCTCACTCTGAATCGAGAGTTATTGAGAAGTGCGAGAGCGTCAATTACATGGTGTGCACCTTTCTCCCATTCGACTCTCCCCAAAAAACCAATGGTAAACGGTTCATGGGACTGTCTAGGGAGTCGGAAAGATCCTGATTCACTGGAGTCGACTCCATTGGGAACCACGGATATCTTCCGATGGTCAGCACCTAGTGAGTCCACCAACTCGTGTTTCATATATTCGCTGCACACAATGACCCGAGATGCTTGAGCTATTGCTCGCAATTCACGAGCGTGCACGGTACGGGAGGTCCGCGTCACCAACCACCCCTGATGTCGACCAAATTCGGTCGCATGAATCGTGATCACCTGTGGAATATTGAGGTGGCGCGCCAGGAGTTGCGTCTGTTCGGCTCCCACCCAATCGTGTCCGTGAACAATTTCAGGGATCCAGTCCCCCATGTGATCACGTGCCGTCGCATAGGATCCCAAGGCAAAACCATGTGCCCACATACCGAGTGATTCTTGAGAAAATGGAATGTGCGGGTAGGCGTTATTGGCCCGCAATACGTGGACACCCTGAACCACCTCACTCACAGGTGAAGCTGGGTCAGATTGTTGCGTGATTACGGTTACTTGATGTCCTTGCTTGACCTGTTCCCGCGTTAATTCAACAACATGTGCCCCCAACCCGCCAAACATGACAGGTGGATATTCCCAAGAAAAATGCAGAATTTTCATGAATGTATTACGGAGCTAAACCTGTAATGCACACGTTATAAAAATACTCATCGGGAACAACGCGGGAGAGTACGTTTTTATCTAACTTTTCCAGTCTCTTCCACGTTCCATAGGCAAAGTTGGCCCATCCCCACCCCAAGGCACCTGGTTTCACCGCCGCCTCAAATGTACGAATAGGCCACCCAAACCAACTGGCGCTCAATTCCTCGGTCACCGTCGTGACATCTGTTGCACCACACCTCACGGCAATTCGACCAAGTGCATCAGGGTCAAATGTGTGAATGTCGACTACGGACTCCAGTGCTTGCTCCCTCGAGGATTGAGCCAACTCTTGAGGGCTTCTGGACCATTTGTCAGAAAATGGTGGCAATGCGGTAATTCTTGTACTGGCCCACCACGTCAAGCGCGAAAGCGACCGAGCGACAAAATCGCCCTTCTCAGTTGGTTCGCCACAAAAAACAAACCTGCCGCCAGGTTTCAGGACCCTTAGCACCTCAGCGAATAAGCGATCCAAGTCGGGAACATGGTGCAGGACGGCATGACCAACAATCAAATCAACACTCGACGTGGCGAACGGGAGTGATTCAGCATCCGCGACTAACCCGGTCACGGGTAATCCCAATGCCTTGCCATTGCGGACAGCCACTGAAACCATCCCGCGACTCAGATCTGTTGTAATTCCTATTTTGCCAATTCCCGACTGCATCAAATTAAGCAAAAAGAAACCAGTGCCGGAACCAAGTTCGATCACAGTGTTATATGCGACTTGCTCACTTACTGGAAGTACGTGATCGAAACAATTGCGGGCATAGTCCACACACCGTTGGTCATAGGAAATACTCCATTTGTGATCGTATGTCTCGGCTTCCCAATCGTGATAAACAATGTTTGCAAGCTTTGGATCACTCCATGCCGCTTGCATCTGATCGTCGGTTATCGGCATTAGCGTCCCTGAAACTCTGCTCTGCCAGGACCATTGTCGACAAATGAATTCATACCATTCTTTTGGTCTTCGGTTGCAAAAAGTGCAGCAAACTCCGTGGTCTCGATAGACAATCCGGTAGCAAGATCTGCATTTAATCCGTTATTGATTGCGCGTTTCGCTGCTCCTAGTGCTAATCGAGGACCATCTACAAAACTTTGTGCCCATTCAATGGAAGTTTCCAACACCGAATCAGGTGAACAAACCCGGTTCACAAGACCAATATTGAGCGCCTCGGTTGCGGAAATCATTTGCCCTCCAAAAACTAATTCCTTGGCTCGTGAGGGACCAACTAGTCGAGGAAGACGTTGGGTGCCACCCGCGCCCGGAATAATGCCCAGAAGAATTTCCGGCTGACCCAATTTGGCATTGTCCCCTGCGACCCGAAAATCAGCGCACATGGCCAATTCCAATCCCCCACCAAGGGCAAAGCCGGTGATCGCAGCAATAGTGGGCTGGGAGATCCGAGCGACCGCATCAAATGATTCCCGCAGTCGGTGAGCGGCCTCAGCCATGTCTGCATACGACATGTTTGCCATCTCTTTTACGTCTGCTCCAGCGGCAAAAACTTTTGGACCACCGTACAAGACGACCGCATGTACTTCTCGATGCCCGGATGCGAGGTCGGCTGCAGCCGAGATTTGCCGTTGCATTTGCAGATTCAATGCATTCATGGGCGGGCGAGTCAGGTGCATGACCGCAATTCCGTGATTTATATCTACTCGCACGAATTCTTCTTCAAAAATTGCCATAAACACACTCCCTTCCGACTCGATGGACATCCGTGAACACACGCTAGCCCACTGGGAGAATCGATAATGACCCCAGAGGCTGGAAACAAGTAAAGTCCTCAGAGTGAGAGCACTCGGTGGAGTTTGGGACAATTTCGGAGTTTATCCCCTGCCAGATGGCTCGGCGAATGTGTCGCTGTGGGCACCCAGGGCCACAAAGGTAATGTTCTGCCTGCTCACCACAGAGACTGACGGCAGTATCTCAGAGCGTCAAATAGAACTGAGCCGGTTAGTCCAGGGCGTCTATTACGCAAATGTTCCCCAGGTATCCGTGGGCGATCACTACGGCTTCAGAGTCTCGGGCGAGTGGGATCCACAATCTGGCTTGCGATTCAATCCGCACAAAATCCTTCTTGATCCATATTCGAAGCGGATCGCGGGAACGCTGATTCAAACACCCGCAATCTACGACCATTCGCCACATGATCCGTTAGTTATGTCAACTACGGAGAACAACAACCACGTACCACACTCTGTGGTAACAGCATCCCATTTCGATTGGGAAGGAGACCGTCCGCCAAATATTCCTTGGTCCGAAACCGTGATTTACGAAGCACACGTCAAAGGACTAACCCAATTACATCCATCGGTGCCAGAAACCGATCGTGGAACATTCCGGGGTGTCACAGCACCCGCTCTCATTGAACACCTTAGACACATTGGTGTCACGGCCATCGAATTACTGCCAGTCCAATCATTTTTGAGTGAGCCCCACCTGATGGATACTGGTCTGAGCAACTACTGGGGTTATAACACCATTGGGTTCTTCGCACCACATGCTCAATATGCGTCGGGACCGGGAACGGAAATCGAAGATTTCAAATATATGGTGCGCGAACTTCACCGCTCTGGTATTGAAGTAATCCTCGATGTGGTTTATAACCACACCGCAGAAGGCGGCGCCCAGGGACCATTTCTATGCTTCAAAGGCATAAACAATCTCGACTTTTACCGGCTATCTGACTCCGGAGATTACATTGACGTTACTGGTTGCGGAAATTCCGTCAATGCCTCTTTGCCGCAAGCTCTTCAAGTGATCATGGACTCATTACGCTATTGGGTAACCGAAATGCATGTTGACGGATTCCGATTTGATCTCGCAACAGCATTGACCCGTGGTAATTTTGAGACGGATATGCATGGTGCTTTCCTTAACACAATTCAACAGGATCCCGTGCTCCGAAAAGTCAAGTTAATCGCTGAGCCTTGGGATGTCGGACCTGATGGATACCACCTCGGGTCATTTCCCAGTTTGTGGAGTGAGTGGAATGACCGGTATCGGGACGATGTTCGCGATTTTTGGCGCGGTGAGTCAGGTATCGAACATATCGGTTGGCGCCTTACCGGTTCTGAAGATATCAATGGCGGTAAGTCTGCCGATCCTTGCACTTCAATTAATTTTGTCACCTCGCACGATGGCTTTACTTTGTTGGATCTGGTGAGCTATAACCATAAGCACAACCAAGCAAACCTTGAAGACAACCGGGACGGAACAGACAACAATCGTTCAGATAATTATGGAGTCGAGGGACCCACACACGATCTTGAAATTCAAGAAACCCGAGCACGCCAAATAAGAAACTTTATGACAACCATGTACTTGTCCAGCGGCGTGCCAATGCTAGTTGCTGGAGATGAATTCCACCGAACGCAACTTGGCAACAACAATGGGTACTGTCAAGACAACTCGATTTCATGGGTGAACTGGGAAATCGAACAATCACATTGGGACCTGATTGATCTCTGCGCAACCCTGAATCACATTCGCACCGTTTGGGCTGACATACGACCACCAGGTTTTTTCACCGGCGCACCGCATTGTGAAGGTGGCCCTAAGGATTTGGCGTGGGTCGGGCCAGATGGTTGTGAAATCGAAGACTGGGGATCAGGCAATGTCTCAACGGTCGGAATGTTTATCTCACCAGCTCAAGGAGATTCATTACTGTGTATTTTCCACGCAGGCACTGAATCCATTGATTTCGTTCTCCCCAGCAACCCATACGACGGCTATTCATACACTCCTATCTTGGATACAACATTCACCAACGGCACACCGAATAAAGCCCGATACGAATCGGATCAGTCAGTCAGTCTCACCCCGCGATCCACCTTGATTCTGCAAGCACGGAAATCTTCAACGTAAGTTGATTTCAGGCGCACCTCTCATGGCACTGGTAGTGGCACTCGTCACGGCACCAGAGCGCAAGGGAGGCACAGCAGTAAATGCCTACGGCCCGATACCCCTTAGGGCCCGAAACTTCTTGGGGCCCGAAACCAGCCCTGCAAACGTATACATGGGAAGCCCTAGTGTCTGCCGCGGAACACCGATACTCTCGGCACCATGTCTGCGCGTCTCCCCAAGGTTGACCAGACCCACTTCCATAGATTTACGCTCACCGATATTGCCCCCGTGGTGGAGAGTGGCCAATTTCCTGCTGCCGGCGTTAAAGGTGAAGTAATTCCATTTAGCGTCACCGCATTTCGTGAAGGACACGATTCCCTGAGTGTGGATATTAAATTCACGGATCCATCAGGACTGGAATGTGGGCCTTACCCCATGCAATGCGACCATGACCCCGATCGATACGAGGCGCTTTTCCAGCCGGATACCGAGGGGTACTGGAGTTTCACAATTACCGCCTGGGGAGATCCGTGGAGCACCTGGCACCGCCGAGCTTCCATCAAAATTCCAGCTGGTTTGGACCCGGATCTAGAGTTCACCGAAGGTGCCCAGCTACTCCAATCAATAGCAGCGCACCCGAAAACCCCACCTGACCAAGCGGCAGTCCTTAAATCTGCCATTGTCACGGTCCTCAATACTTCTCTGCCCGCAAGTGTGCGGCTCGCTGCAGCCACGGACTCTGCAGTGATGGATATTGCCCAAGCAAATCCGATTCGCGAGTCACCCACATCATCTGGCCCATGGCCACTCCTCGTTGAGAGATCCCGCGCCCTCGTTGGAACCTGGTACGAATTTTTCCCGCGAAGCGAAGGAGCCACTCTGGATCCACCACGGTCGGGGACATTTGCCTCGGCTGCTCGGCGGTTACCCCACATAGCCGCAATGGGCTTTGATGTCGTGTACCTTCCACCCATTCACCCGATCGGTGCGATAAATCGCAAGGGC
>CAITYI010000370.1 GCA_903896585.1 uncultured bacterium | reverse complement strand
CCTCAGGCTCGCGCTTATAGGCCTTGCCCTCCATCCCCAAGTTGCGCGCCGCACCAAGAACGCTGAGGGCAGTGGCACCATCCCGTGCTACTCCACACAGCACCCGCAGTCTGTCCAGGGACTCAACCTTTTTGTAGTAACCGGCAACCATCGCCAAACTGGCAGCACCGCACTCGGTGGCTTCCATTTGAAGCATCGTCGGCACCTTGCTGCGATGCCGGCGAGCCACACGTGGTTTGGTCTCAGGGGACGCCGTTGTGGTCACAGCCCGCTCATGAGTTTCTGTGCGAGTGACTCCTCGGAAATCGTGAACGTTGATGACAGTCCATCCCCTGGACTCAACGCAGCGGCTGCATCGACCGAAACCAGCACGAACCCTGTGTCACTCGAGATCGTGACCGCAACCCGCGACGAAGCAATGGCAGCAGGCACCGGTGCAGTCTCGATCGCAGTAATCCTGCCGGCAATCCTCTCGCCCGTTCCGGTGACGATCGTGACCTGTTGTCCAATGAGCAATTGCCTCGCGTCGTTCTCATTCACAGCGAAGAGTGCCCCGGTTTTCGGGCCATCGGGTAGCACAGTGATAACCGGGGCACCCCGAGCAACAACCGAGCCTGCCGCACCAAGCACCTGCCAAACAGTCCCACTGATGGGTGAGACGGCGTACACCTTCGAACCGAGAGATGACGTACCTTCGGACACCGATTGCCCCGCCGTCACGTGGTCTCCGGAGGCGACGGTGACCGCGAGAATAACGGAGTCCTGCGGGCTGGCGGCTATGGCAACACCAGGTGAGACCACCGCTCGGCCAATACCGGGCACAGAGGTAACCACCGTGGTACTGACCGCATAGGTCACACCGGCCACCATCAGGATCGCCACACCGATCAGCACAATCCATCGGCGGCGAGAGGTGAGCGGCAGCAGGTTGTCTAGCTGCTTTGGGACGTCGATTTGCTCAAGCGCTTTGGCCCGAAACATTCCACCGGCGTTTTTGCCAGTCCCAGCAGGAGTCGCCTCTACTGCGTCGAAAATGGCATCGAGTACATCGGACCGGTTTCGTCTCGTGCCCTTGCCCGGGTCCAGATCTGCCACGGGCACCCCTCACGGTCAACTCGCCCGGTCGGCGAAACACAGTCCGTCGACCATGTAGGCGAGAAGATAGCGCTGGTAGTTGGCACCCTCAAGGGAGATGTTCCTCGCTACGAACGTCTGGCTATCTACTTGTCAGAAAAGTGACTACTATCACCTCTAAATAACCCGGATCCCCCCGCCTCGGTTGGAAAGTGATACATGAACCCCCGGAAAATCGTCGTGGTCGAGGACGATCCCATGACGCGGGGCTTCCTTGCCGAGACCCTTGATCGGGCTGATTTTTCGGTGACCACTGCTGCCACCGCGTCAGATGCCTATCGCGCCTTCAAAGCGACTGATCCCGATGGTGTCGTCCTAGACGTTGATCTCGGTGCAGGTCCGACAGGTTTCGACCTTGCTGATGCTCTCCTACGCCGAAACCCGTATCTCGCAATTCTCTATCTCACGAATCTGCCAGATTCACGCTTCGCCGGCCGTAATGAACAATCGCTACCGCGGGATGTTGGCTACCTACGCAAGGAGAACCTGGTCAAGCCAGGCCTGCTCGTCGACACCCTTGACGCAGTGCTCCGGGGCCGGGCGACAAAGCAGCACCGCCACGACCTCGATCCAGATCGTCCGCTCGGGGGGCTATCAGCCACTCAAATCGGTGTACTGCGCATGGTGGCCCTGGGCAAAACAAACGAGCAAATAGCGCAAGCGCGCGGTACCACGCCCCGGGCCGTGCAGTTCGTGTTGAAGCGGGCCCTGCTTATCTTGAACGTCCCCGAGGACGTTGACGGCACCGTCCGCGTTCTCGCGGCTCGCGCCTACATGCGTGCCGCTGGAGTGCCCGTAAGTGAGTCATGAGCGCCGAGAATTGGAAAGCCACGTGGAGTGACACGGTCTCGCGAATCGGATCTGATCGTGCGCTTTCCACACCAGTCATTGCCGAGTACGCAGCCTTCGCCCTCATTGGAGGGCCACTGCTTGACGTACGGTTTTCGGACGGTTCGCTGCGGAACTTGATCGTCGCAGAACTCGTTGCCGTCATTGCGGTGGTTGTCTTCTTGTTGGCGATGCGTACGACCTTGCTGCCAGTGCGCGAGCGACCAAGTCGGCCAGTGGTGACTTGTCTCGTGTTCCTCCTCGCGGGCGTCCTGCGCTTCCTCGTACTTCACTTCGTCGGTGGGCCACTCGAATATGAAATTCTCTGGAACCGGCTTCCTGGAATCATGATTGTCTCGCTGGGCTCACTATGTCTCCTGGCAGTTTTCGAGAGCCGCAGGTTCCAGCACGCTGCGACTCTCAAGAAGCTTGTTCGAGGCAATGAAGCGGAATTGGTGACCGCCGCTCGTT
>CAITYI010000369.1 GCA_903896585.1 uncultured bacterium | reverse complement strand
GATTTTGTCCAACGCCGGGAAGATGGTGGACCGGCTCAATGCCCACGCTCTTGAGGAGCTCGGAATCGCCCACTCCGGAAAGTTGCAGTAACTGTGGTGAGTTAATGGCTCCACCGCACAGGATTACTTCCTTGCACCTGTAGGTGATTTTCTTCTTGCCTTTGTGCAGAACTTCAACGCCCACGGCTTTCTTGCCCTCGAACAGAATTTTCGTGGCAAGTGACTTGGTTTTAATGGTGAGATTGGGGCGGCCCTTGACCGGGCGCAAATACGCGGTAGATGCAGAAACCCGCAGTCCTCGACGAACACTTCCGTCAAATGGTGCGAAGCCTTCTTGCTGGTAGCCGTTCACGTCTTCGGTCAACGGGTAACCGGCTTGCTGTGCTGCGCTGAAGAATGCTCCGAATAGCGGGTTCTTCACCTTGCCGCGATTGACTTCCAGTGGACCGGAGGTGCCCCGCCATTCGCTGTCTCGGCCATTCGCCTTTTCCATTTTTTTGAAGTAGGGCAAGCAGTGGGCGTAATCCCAATTGTGCATTCCAGGGCTTTGTGCCCATTTTTCATAATCCAATGGGTTGCCCCGCTGGAAAATCATGCCGTTAATACTGCTGGAACCACCTAGTACTTTCCCGCGCCCCGCAGTGATCCGCCGGTTATTCATAAAGGGTTCAGGTTCGGTGGAGTACATCCAGTCGTAGAACCTGTTGCCAATGGGAAATGTCAACGCTGCCGGCATGTGGATGTACACATCCCACCAGGAATCTTTGCGACCAGCTTCAAGAACGAGAACATTTCTTGATGAATCTTCACTGAGGCGATTTGCCATTGCCGAACCGGCGGAGCCGCCACCCACAATGATGTAGTCGTAAACCAAGTTCGACATTTTTTAGTCTCCGAGTTCAGTCCTGCGACGGTTGACGTAATCCAGAAGTGCTTCTTCAATGGATTCATCGATGGGTGGTTTGACGTACTCCTCCAAAGTCTTCTCGGCAATTTCACCCGCGCGAGTTGCCGTGTCCTTTGACCCATTGCGTGTCCAACGCTCAAAGTTGTCCGAGCTGGAGAGGAATGGGCGGTAGAAGCAATCACGGAAACGTTCCATGGTGTGCATGGCACCAAGGAAATGCCCGGCGTGACCGACTTCTTCGTGGGCACCGAATGCGAGTGCTTCATCATCAAAATGAATTGGCGTGAATTCATGTTGCAATGATTCAAGAATTTGCATATCAATAACATATTTTTCAATACTGGAAACGAGTCCACCTTCCAGCCAACCGGCAGTGTGCATGACGAAGTTTGTTCCAGCAAGGAAAGTGGGCATCATGGTCATCATGGTTTCATAGGCAGCTTGGGCATCGGGTACTTGCGAGGAGTTCAGCCCACCGCCACCGCGGAATGGCAAATCAAAGTGGCGAGCAATCTGGCCGGTGGCCAACAGGCCGATCCCTGATTCGGGAGTACCAAACTGGGGTGATCCTGATTGCATATCGATATTAGAAAGGAATGAACCGAACACCACGGGCGTTCCTGGTCGAACCAGTTGCGCGAGTGCAATACCGGTGAGTGCTTCAGCAATTTGCTGTGCGAGTGATGCTGGAATGGACACCGGTGACATGGCACCCATCAGAATGAACGGGGTCGTTACCACGGGCTGACCAGCGCGGGCATATTCCATTAAGGAATCGAGCATGCGGTCGTCCCAACGCAGTGGTGAGTTGCAGTTGATCAGGTTGATGCAGAACGGGGTTTCTTCAATGGCGGCCCGACTGCCGAAAACTATTTCACCCATGGCGAGGGTGTCTTTTGCATTTACTTCACTAACCACATTGCCCATGACAATTTTGTCGGTCAACGTGAGCGCGGCAAACATCATGTCGAGGTGGCGTGAGTCCATGGCAGCATCGCCAGGCTCAACTACGACTCCACCAACGCTGTCCATTGCCTTAAATGATTGGGCCAACTTGGCAAAGTCGCGGAAATCATCGAGTGAGCCCTCCCGGCGGAGATCACCCCGGCGGAAGAAGGGAGGCCCGTACACACTGGAAAACACCATGTTGTCGCCACCAATGACCACGTCGTAGTCGTGATTGCGCGCTTGAATGTTGAATTGGCTGGGAGCTTTGGCCACCAGTTCGAGAACGAATTCGGGGTCAAAAAAGACTTTTTCACCATCGACGCGTTGACCGGCCGCCTTGAACATCTCGACAGCTTCGGGCTTGGCAAACTCAATTCCGAGTTCGCTCACTATTCGGCGCCAGCCTCGATCCAGGGTGGCCATGGCCTCAGGGGAGAGGATCTCGTAGCGCGGCATTGAGTTGGTGAACATCGGTCTCCTTGAAATCGGGTGTCGGGGTCAAAAATTCTTTTGGATCAATCTAGGCCGAACCTCTTGCGCTCGGGGATTTCCCCGACCTACACTCAGTTATGGAACTACTGTTTCATAATGTGGATCTGTTGTGGTCGCTTTTTAATAACTTTTTCAGAAAATGAGAATTAAGGGCACGGGTAGAGATTAGGCGCATAGTAAATAAGCGCGTAATAAGGAGGTGAGCATGTCGAGTCCCACGGGAACTCAGGCGGTGGATCGGGCATTGGGGTTATTGACCCACGTCATGGATGCCACCACGCCCGTGACTTTCGGCGAGCTCGCAGAGGTCAGTGGCTTGGCAAAGAGCACCCTGTCCCGATTGCTCTCCAGTTTGGAAGCTGCTGCTTTGATTTCTCGCACGCCCCAGGGACTCATTCGCCCTGGTGCGGGTTTGATCCGATTTGCCTTCACGCACGCCCCTAATGATGAACTGCTCGATTTTGCCCAACCCGCCATGCGGGCCCTTAATGAGGCAACCGGCGAAACCATCAATCTCGCAGTTCTGTTGGGCCATGAAGTTGAGCAGATCAGTCAGATTGACTGCACTTTCCACATGGGTGGGGTGAACTGGGGGGTATCCCGGGTTCCGCTGCATTGTTCGGCACTCGGTAAGGCCTTCTTGGCCTATGGCGCCCAATTACCCGAGGGGCGCCTCACCAGATTGACGCCCCGGTCGGTGACCAACCGCGCCGAACTGGAAAATCAACTGGTCACCATTCGGGAACGCGGTTGGGCCATGGCTGACTCCGAATTGGAAATTGGCCTGATCGCGATCGCTGCTCCCATTTTCCGGGAGTCAGGGGACATGATTGGGGCCTTGTCTATTTCTGGACCGACCATGCGCATGACCCGTGAAGTCACCGAACATTACGCAGAATTGCTTCTCCAAGAAACGGCACGGGTATCAGAAAAGTTTGGATACCCGGGTCCGGCAACAGGCACAACAGAACAACTAGCTCGCGAAATAAAACCCACTTCCGGGAAAAATGGTTCACCTGAGGCTTATCAAGCCCCGGCTCGCAGAAGGGATGGTGCCGCATGACACCAGACGATGTACTCAAAGGTCTATATGACGAAACCATGATTGGTAATGCCCCAGCAGTTTTGGAGTTGACCAACCAGGGTTTAGAAATCGGTATGACACCGGAAACCATCCTCTTCGATGCACTCATTCCTTCATTGGAAGAAGTGGGTGCCCGCTTCGAGCGCGGTGACTATTTCGTGCCTGAAATGCTCATTGCTGGTCGGGCAATGTCCGGCGCACTCGATGTGTTGCGCCCGCTCCTCGTTGCACAAGGTGTCGAGAGTATCGGCACATTCCTCATGGGAACCGTGAAAGGCGATGTTCACGATATTGGTAAGAACCTGGTAAACATCATGCTTGAGGGTGCGGGCTTCCAGGTAATTGATATCGGTGTTCAAGTGCCACCGGAAAAGTTCATTGCAGCTATTGAAGAACACAACCCCGACATTGTTGGAATGTCGGCATTTCTCACCACCACCATGCCCATGTTCAAAGCAAATATCAACGCAATTGAAAAAGCGGGACTGCGGGACAAAGTAATTATCATGGTGGGTGGCGCACCGGTCACCCAGGAATACGCCGATGTGTGTGGTGCCGATGCCTATGCAGCCGATGCTGCCACGGCTGTTCGTCGCGCCAAGGAACTCCTTGCCGCAAAGCGTGCGAGTTAATCGGAATTATTGTGGCAGGCAAATTCCTTCCCTTGGTGGAACATGCGGTGAAGAAGCCCATCTGGGATTGCAAGATGTGTGGACAGTGTGTGCTGCACTCAACCGGCATGACCTGCCCCATGACCTGCCCCAAGACTCTGCGCAATGGTCCGTGCGGTGGGGTGCGGGAGGACGGAAACTGCGAAGTTGTCCCAGAAATGCAGTGCGTGTGGGTCAAAGCCAACCACCGGGCTCAGACCATGTTGGGTCTGCCGAAATCCTGGCGCGAGGAAATCAGTCATCTGCGCCCGCCGGTGAACAACGCCCTCAAGGGTGATTCCTCGTGGATCAATCTCATTAAGGGTAAGGATCGAGAAACGCCTGCCGGTTGGATCGGCGTTCAGCACTTAGCAGATCAGGATCACTCATGACATTTCGCGACTTAGTGGAAAACCGTAGTCGCATGATTGCCACCGTGGAGTTTCCATCCATTGCGGGTGGAAATTTGGACAAAGTGAAGCAGGAATGGGATCGGCTCGCTCCATTGGTGGATGCGGTCAATGTCACTGACAACCCTGCGGCACATGCATATTCGTCCAATGTCTCCGTGGCCATTGCACTGCATAATCTCGGCGCTGACGTGATCATGCAGGTGGTGTGCCGCGACAAAAACCGTCTGGCGATCCAGGCGGACATTGTTGGCGCCTCTATGCATGGTGTGTCCACAATCTGCGCGCTCACCGGCGACGATGTCACTGCCGGCGATGAACCCGAGGCCCGTCGCGTTTTTGATCTGGACGGACCGCAACTCATTTCTGTTGCCACCGGTTTGTCCCAAGGCCAGTTTCTGTCGGGGCGCAAAGTTTCCGAACCCAAGGAACTCCTCGTTGGCGGAGTGGAGAACCCATTCGCGCCCCCTATGCAAACCCGCATCAAGCGGGCACGCATGAAAGTCGATGCGGGCGCTAAGTTTCTGCAACTTCAAATTGGTTACCAGCCGGAACTTTTGGAAGAATTTATGGCAGGAATTGTGGCTAATGGCACGGCAAAAGATGCCGCCATCATTCCCACCGTCATCATGACAAAGGCGGCTCGGGCTCTGAGTTTCATGAATGACAAGGTGGCGG
>CAITYI010000368.1 GCA_903896585.1 uncultured bacterium | reverse complement strand
CAATACTTACCGTGATTCTGACCGGGACCGGCCTCTTTGCAGGTTTGATCAGTGTTGGAGTGGCGTTAATTGTGGTGGCCATTGTGATCGTGATTTCCATCCGAAGGTCTGGCACTATCCAAAAACTCTTCAACGCTACTGAACCCGTGGGAGTTCTCCTCGTTGTTTTCGGTGCTGCTGTTGCCGCAGCCGGCCTAGCTGGATTCGTGGACTTTTCCCCGCCGGTCGCAGCATTCCTCGTGGGACTATTACTTACCGGTGAAATCGCAGAAGTGGCCCGCCGTCGCCTTGATCCGCTACGCGAACTGCTCGCCGCAATCTTTTTTGTTTACTTCGGGCTCAGTACCGATATCAGTGAAATTCCCAGCATGCTCATTCCTGCAATCATTTTGGCGATCCTCACAATTGGCACCAAGTTTGTGACCGGTTGGATCGCAGCGCGGACCGTGGCTACATCGACCATTTCCCGACTTCGGGCCGGTGCTTTGCTCAGCGCTCGCGGTGAATTTAGTGTGATTATTGCTGGACTCGCCGCCACGAGCACCCTGTTGCCTTCTGATTTCCAGGCTCTAGTTGCCGGATATATCTTGATCACGGCCACGGCGGGACCGATTCTCGCCAGATTTGCCGAACAGGTTGGCTGGTGGTGGGATCAACGACCTCGGGCCGTACCCTCTTGATTATGCGATCCTTCTTGAAAATTGCGCTAACGTGCCTGACCGCTTCTTTACTGATTGCAATGGGCACCTCGGTGGTGCAGGCGCATGCAGGTCTGACCTCCAGCAATCCAGAAGATGGCAGCACATTGAGTGCACCGCCCACCGTTATTGATCTCACCTTCAATGAGGAACTTTTGCCCGACACCGTGGAGATCGCGGTAACAACAGAAGCCGCTGGCCTCATTGCCGGTACCGAGTTCACCACAGCGGGACCGAGCGTACAAGTCACATGGCCCCAGGGTCTCCCCGATGACACCTACCAGGTCGCATATCGGGTGGTGAGTAATGACGGGCACCCCATTACCGGTGCCATAACTTTCAGTTACACCGGAAGTGGTGCACCGGCAACCACTGAATCAGAGATCGTTGTGAGCGAAACGAGCGAAACACCTGCAGTCCCTGAAACCGAACCTGCGGGAATTTCACCCATCTGGTTGATTGTCGGTGGGCTAGTCATTGGTGCGGTGATCGGTTACGTTATGTGGCGACGCGCTAGTGGGCGAGTAAGCAGTTAATACGTGAAGATATAACAGTGAAGAAAACAATCAGCTCACCACAAACAATGCCCCTTGCGCGCATTTCACTTGTCGGTGCTTTGCTCGTTGTCCTCGCGGTGTCCACAACAATCAGTGGCCTCTTCATTGCCGGTGGATCTTATGAAACCGCACCAATTGGGATTTCCGATCCTGGTCCCATTGTGGTCTGGGGTTCGGTACTCCTTCGCGTTCTTACAGACATTGCCGCCGTAGTCACAATTGGGTTTCTGTTAGCGGCTGCGTTTCTCGACCCGTCGGGTAAAGACGGAATACT
>CAITYI010000367.1 GCA_903896585.1 uncultured bacterium | reverse complement strand
GAGTTAAAAAGGCAAAGTTCGCCACCACCGTGGGATTGAAATCCTGCACCTGATCGTCATCCCAAGTCACATACTGCTCGCGTACCGCACTTGCACAGGCCATGACGGGGATCTGAGGAGCGAGAAGGCGGAGACAAGTACGCCCGAACCAGCCGCTTGCACCAAGTACAAGAACTCTATCCTCGCGCTGGCCCGCAATTTGCATGACGTCGCCTGATTTATCTGTAGACACGTAAATGATCAATTACCGATTTCATGATCCCTGACCGGTCAACGCCTGCCGCCTTGTTCAGGAATTCCTGTGAGCCTTGCTCCTCCATCACGACTACCTGTTGGTGTGTTCGTAGCACCTCGGCTAGCCCGTCGAGGTCGAACTTGCGAAGTAGGTCCGGAGTCACGGTAATGATATCGCAGCCGCAGTCGGCGGCCTGCACGATGTTGAGCACCTCGCGCGGACTCGCCCAGAGCAATTCAGCGCCAGGAAAGTCCGACAGCCACGTGACGTAGCGTGTCATAACACGGACGGGGTCGACGCCGGCATTCGCTATCCGACCCGCGAACACGGAAACGATGACGCGATCGTCGGGGGTGAGCGCGCTCATCAGCCCTCGCACCTGGTCATCTGCGAGCATCGCGGAGACATTGACGTCGACGCCCTCGTCCAGCACCTCGCGTACCACGGGCACGCACGATTCCCCGGCGGTGGTCGTGATCGGGATCTTCACGAAGACATTGGGCCCCCATGATCCCAGCAGCAGTCCCTGCGACGTCATGGTCGCGATATCGTCGGCGACGCGACCTCGAGGGAGAGCGGTTGCCCTCTGCCGCCTCGATTGCGAACTCGCGGTAGAGGGTGACCCCGCCCATGCGCATCAGGGTGGAGTTGGTCGTGAAGCCAGACACCCACGGCTCCGAGGCGTAGCCCCTGATCTCAGGAATGGTCGATGCGTCGGTAAAGATCTTGATGGCCGGAATCACGCGACCACCGACGTCCAGAGCATCACCATGTTGCAAGGATAGTGCCCACCGCAGCCTACAGCGTCGATGCTCTGTACTCTGCGCGTTACCCTGTTTCGGCCCTCCACCCCCCGGTCGAGGAACATTACCCGGCAGCCAATGGCCAGTCCCGCATCGATGTCCGAGTCCCGGTCGCCGACCAGCCAACTCCCGGCGAAGTCAACGGGCTCTAGGTGGGCCTCGTCGAGAAGCAGTCCCGGTAGCGGCTTACGGCACCTGCATACGTCCGAACGGCTGTGGGGGCAGGTACGGATGCGCGTCACTCCGGTCAAATACGCCACTTGACCTAACCCCCGCTGGTTGATCCAGTTGCTTTGTGAGTCCAAGGTTGCCCTTATGGGCGAGTAGGACAAAATGAACGTTCGTAATCACACCTCTGTGCAGATCGTACGGAAGTTGGGTCAGGGTGATCGGATGCTCGGTGAGGGTGCCACGTTGGTGGAGGTCTGTAAACATCTTGAGGTGGTTGAACAGACCTGTTACCGGTGGCGTAACCAGCATGGGCGGCTGCCCACTCGTCGTGCTGTTCGATCAGGACGGCCCCCGCGAGGCGCAGCAGGGCTTCGGGGTTGGGGAACACGCCGACGACATCGGTGCGCCTCTTGATCTCCTTGTTCACACGCTCGATTGACCGGCCCTCTGTCCCAGGGTCTACCGCGGGCGCTGGTCAGGCTAAAGGAGCGGCTAAACAGAGAATTGCGGCGTAGAACCGACGTCG
>CAITYI010000366.1 GCA_903896585.1 uncultured bacterium | reverse complement strand
TTCCTTGAGGGGCAACGACATCCTTCACTCCCTTTTTCATGCCGTGAAGGGCGTCATAGATTGGTGGCCCGATTACCGGTGTTCGATTCAATACTCGCTTGCCCCAACCAATGACTTTTTCATAACTCGGGGCTGTCCGTAAGGAGGCCAGATGATGGGCAAGTCCGCCAATTGTTGGTGAATAAGAACGGGCATTGTCGTTTACCACAATTACGAGCGGCCGCGAAGATGCAGCAATGTTGTTCAAGGCCTCCCATGCCATTCCTCCGGTGAGGGCACCATCGCCAATCACTGCCACAACATGCTGTTCACCCAAAATGCCACGCTGCTCCCACGCCTTTGCAAGCCCATCGGCATACGACAGAGACGTTGAGGCATGGGAGTTCTCTACGAGGTCATGTTCGCTCTCTGAGCGGCTTGGGTACCCACTCAAACCATGCTCTTGGCGGAGTGAATCAAACCCCGAATGTCTTCCGGTGAGCATTTTGTGGACATATGACTGGTGGCCGGTGTCCCAAATGATCATGTCACTGGGTGAACGAAACACTCGGTGCAGCGCAATACTTAACTCCACTACGCCCAAATTGGGACCCAAATGGCCTCCCGTGGCCGAAACCTTTTCCACCAGAAATTGACGAATCTCCGCTGCAAGTTGAGGAAGCTTTTCCGGTGGAATGGCTCGCACATCCCGGGGATCCTTAATGGATTCAAGCATTGGCACCCACCTAGTCTAGAAGAGATTCCCCGTTGGCGCGCCCGAGTGTTGCCAAGGCAGATTTGACTAATTTCACTTCTCGTTGGATGCGTACCAACGATGCACCCGCTCGAGCGATTCCATCCATCAGAACCGTGATATCGGTCACACCGTCCTGAGTTCGAGCGGTGCCAAACATTTGCCGTAGCGCCACGACCTGGGCATCTATGAGGCCCTCCAAAACCCACACAAGGGCAACCGGGTCCAGTTGGTCTCCCGGAGAGCGAAATACATCAGGCAGTCGATCGAGTAGCCATCGGACACTTTGGAATTCGAACTCCGAACTACTCGGATTTACCAAATCTTGTGGCCATCCCGGGACAGTCGTCACGAGTAGCGAACTCCATATTTCACAGTAGTGAGCGCAGCACGAACTGGAGGATTCCTCCATTGCGGTAGTAGTCGGCCTCACCCGGTGTGTCAATCCGAAGAAGCGCAGAAAAGCCCACGACGGTGCCATCAGGTCGAACTGCCTCAACGCGGACGTGGTCGGGGGTCAGACCCTTGTTGAGTTCGGTGATGTTGGAAATATTGAAAACTTCATCGCCGACTAAACCCAAGGATTCTGCATTCTCCCCCTCAGAAAATTGCAGGGGCAAAACACCCATTCCAATCAGATTAGAACGATGAATTCTTTCATAGGACTCCGCGATCACGGCTTTCACTCCTAGAAGTGCGGTGCCTTTCGCCGCCCAATCTCGACTTGAACCAGAGCCGTATTCTTTTCCTGCCAGAATCACCAGTGGAGTCGCATTGGCTTGATAATTCTCCGATGCCTCGAAAATGGTCGTGACTGGCTTCTGAGGATCATTGAAATCAATGGTGAATCCACCTTCTACGCCATCAAGCAAAAGATTCTTTAACCGAATATTGGCAAATGTTCCTCGAATCATGACTTCATGATTTCCACGTCGCGACCCATAAGAATTGAAATCTTTACGATCGACACCATGGTCAAGAAGATATTTCCCAGCGGGCGAATCCACTTTGATATTTCCCGCAGGGGAAATGTGATCGGTCGTAACCGAATCCCCTAATTTAGCTAAAACTCTCGCGCCATCAATATTTGATACCGGCTCAGGATTCCTGGTCATGTTGTCAAAATAAGGAGGCTTGCGGACATAGGTACTTTGTGGATCCCACTCAAATACTGTTCCGGTAGGGGTAGGCAAATCCTGCCAAGCCTGATCTCCGGTAAAAACGTCCGAGTACCTGCGGGTGTACATTTCGGCATCAATCGAATCAGCCATGACAGTATCAATTTCGGCCTGCGTAGGCCAAATGTCTCGCAAGAAAACCGGGTTGCCATCTGTATCGAGTCCAAGTGAATCCGCAGTAATGTCAATGTTCATTGTTCCGGCCAATGCATAGGCAACAACCAGCGGAGGCGAGGCGAGGTAGTTCATTTTGATGTCTGGATTAATTCGCCCTTCAAAATTTCTATTTCCGCTGAGTACGGCTGCAGCCGCAAGATCATATTCGTTGACTGCTGCTGAAACTTCAGGAATGAGTGGCCCCGAATTACCTATGCAGGTAGTGCAACCGTACCCAACTACATCGAATCCAAGTTTGTTGAGATAGATATCTAATCCGGATCGCGCGTAGTAGTCGGTAACGACCTTTGACCCAGGAGCCAAAGTCGTTTTGACCCACGGTTTCGTGGTAAGTCCTTTTTCAACTGCGTTACGAGCTAGTAGCCCAGCTCCAAGCATTACCGCAGGATTGGATGTATTTGTACAAGATGTAATTGCGGCAATAGCGACAGCACCATGTGTCAGCGTTAATTCCTCACCGTCGAGCGAAACAGTCGCTAACTGCTTCGGGCTATCGGTGTATTCCAGAACATCGGCCTCGAATGCCTTCTGGGCGTCGCTGAGGTTAATTCGATCCTGAGGTCGCTTGGGGCCAGCAATACTTGGAACCACAGTGCTCATGTCAAGTTCAATGAGTTCCGAGTATCGGGGCTCATGCAATGGGTCATGCCACAGCCCTTGGCGTTGGGCATACGCCCTGACTAGATCAATTTGTGCAGTGGAACGCCCGGTCAGTCGCAGGTAGTCAAGGGTGATGTCGTCAATTGGGAATATGGCCACGGTACTGCCATATTCAGGACTCATGTTTCCAATGGTGGCTCTATTGGCCAGAGAAACATGACTAACACCTTCACCATAAAATTCCACGAACTTTCCGACTACTCCATGCTTGCGAAGCATTTGCGTAATGGTCAAGACCAAGTCAGTAGCAGTGGCACCCGCCGGCAGCGTTCCGGTCAATTTGAATCCAACTACACGTGGCATAAGCATCGATACCGGCTGCCCCAACATGGCAGCCTCTGCTTCAATGCCTCCAACACCCCATCCGAGAACACCCAAACCATTCACCATGGTGGTGTGTGAATCGGTGCCCACAACGGTATCGGGGTATGCCTTCCCTGCACGAGCCATGACAACACGGGCTAGGTGCTCAATATTGACTTGATGGACAATGCCAGTACCTGGTGGGACCACCTTGAATTCCTCAAATGCACCCTGTCCCCATCGAAGAAATTGATAGCGCTCCCGATTGCGCTGGTACTCAAGTTCAACATTGCGTTCGGCTGAGTCCAAATGACCAAAAAAGTCAGCAATAACTGAGTGGTCAATTACTAATTCCGATGGGTTGAGTGGCTCGATCTTGGTGGCATCTCCCCCCAGATCAATAACAGCCTCGCGCATGGTCGCAAGATCGACTACCACCGGTACTCCGGTGAAGTCCTGCATGACAACACGGGCGGGCGTGAATTGGATTTCTTCCGATGGCTCTGCACCAGCATCCCATTGACCTAATGCAGCTATGGTTTCCCGCGTCACGTTGGCACCATCTTCGGTGCGCAGCAAGTTCTCCAGCAATATCTTGTGGGTAAACGGAAGAGTCTCCGAACCAGGCACAGCATCTATCGCATAAATTTCATAAGCCGAGTCACCCACAACGAGTTCTTGACGGGCCTCAAATGAATTCGGATGTCCAGAACCCGACACGGTTCCCTCCCAGATCAATAGGTGTGTGTAGATAAATGTGTGTAGATAAACCTGCGCCACAATCACAAGGGTTTGAGTCTATCAGATTTATCTTGACGTCAAGATAAATCCTGTTTCAGGATTGCCACCGTTTCGAAATGATGGGACATGGGAAATGCGTCCCACGCCCGCAGGTCCACCACCCGGTATTTTTCACAAAGAGTCTTTAAATCCCTAGATAGCGCGACGGGATCACACGCGATATAAATGATGGAGGTAGGTTCGAAAGACATCAACTTGCGGGTTACCGACTCACCCACCCCGGCGCGCGGTGGATCAAGGATCGCACCCTGAAGGTCCGGCTGTGCACCCCTGCTGGCCTGGTCGAGGAATTCCTCCGTATCCGAATGAATAAGCCTCACATTGCCACGATCACCGAGTGCCGTCCGGGCCGCGTGAGCGGCCATAGGGTCAGCGTCAACCGAGGTCACGCGCCCGCTTTGCCCGATATGCTGAGACAGGTAGGCGGTAAAAACCCCGGCTCCGCCGAATAAATCCCACCACTGCTCGCCCGGATTGATAACAATCGTTTGGTCAATAAAATCGGCTATTTCAAAAACTACCTGTGGATCTGCTTGCCAAAAGACCTGCGGAGGAATGCTCCAATGCGTGTCAAATGCAGTGTGAACTATCAGTGAAGGTCCCGATAGGTGATTGTCGAGATTCCCCAAGAACACACCATTTTCGCCCTCGACCACGGCGTACTCCCCTACCGGCGGCGCACCGGTCTCTAGTAGGGCAGCGCGCATATCTTGAGTAATAATTGTGCAATCTGAAGCCCCTACTAATTCATGGGAAGCGTGACGCCGCATATGCCATCCCTCGTTCCAGACAAATCGGGAACGTTGTCGCCAATTCGAACCATTTGGTCGCGCATTCGGTATTGGCCTCACCCCTCCGGCTACCAATTGACTAACCCGGTCCTCGGACAATCCGGAGAATTTTTGCAGTGACTCCCTCAGAACTTGAGTTTTGAGGGAAAGTTGATAGGGCACATCTATGTATTGAAAATCACAACCTCCGCAGGCAAAACTCGAAGCACACGGAGGGTTCACCCGGTGAGGGCTCGACTCGTGAACGGAAACTGTCTGTGCGAAGTACACCTTCTTGCGTTTCGAAGTAATTTCAATTTCGACTTTTTCGCCATCGAGGGCGCCACGAACGAAGATCGTTTTTCCGGCAAAGTGCGCCAGAAAGTGACCCCCATGAACAACCTTGGTGATACCCACCTGAACTCGATCCCCCACGGATAACTGTTCAACCGTCACGTTGCGCCTCGTCCTCGAAAACATTGTCAAGACTGCTCTCGCTCGACTCAAGTTGCCAAGGAACACTGATAACCATGACTGAATTTGAGAATAAGAGTCTGCTTTTTAGCCTCAATGCGGACTGATTATGAAGCAGCTGCTCCCACCAATGACCGACTACATACTGTGGCACAAAAACAGCAATCAAATCATTGGGTGAATCAGATCTAATCGCCTTCACATAGTCGATAATTGGTTTCGTGATCTCTCGATATGGGGAATCGAGAATTTTGAGCGTCACTGGAATTGATCTTCGAGTCCACTCTTCTTCTAATAGTTGGGACTCACGATCGTCCACATTGACAGTGAGAGCCTCTAAAACATTGGGGCGACTGGCACGAGCGTATGCAAGCGCCCGAAGAGTTGGCTTATGAATCTTGGAAACTAGCACAAGAGCATGAACTCGAGCAGGCAGAGTTACTTTGTCTGTTTCCAGTGTTGAGAGTTCACGCCTGACCATTTCGTAATGTCTATGTATTGACAGCATCACTAAAAAGGTGACTGGAATTGCAATGAGAACTATCCACGCACCTGATGTGAACTTTGAAAAGACAATTATGACAAGTACTGACCCGGTCATAATGAAACCAATAAGGTTCACAAGCCGTGACCTTGTATATTTACCTCGAAGATCAGAATTGCCCCGACTTCGCAATAATTTCGTCCAATGTTTAAGCATGCCAAGTTGACTCAATGTAAAAGATATGAACACACCAATGATGTATAGCTGAATTAATTTGGTGACATCGGCTTGAAATACGATAATTAGCAGAACAGCCAACCCAGACAAAACCAGAATTCCGTTGCTGAAAGCCAGGCGATCTCCGCGAGTGTGCAACTGCCGAGGTAAGTACCCATCTCGAGCCAAAATAGATCCCATGACCGGGAATCCGTTGAAAGCAGTATTGGCTGCAAGCGCCAAAATCAGGGCAGTAGCGAGGGAGATAAAAAGTACCGCCCAACCCGCATTGTTAAAAACGGCCCCAGCAACTTGAACAATTACCGTCTTTTGATTCTGGCCTTCTGGTAACCCCACAAGTTGGGAATTCTCAGTCGTAACTTTGACCCCGGTTTTGAGGGCCAACCACGTGATGCCGGCAAACATGCTCATGCTTATCAGACCCAGAAGAAGCAGTGTTGTTGCCGCATTTTTGGATTTTGGTTCGCGAAATGATGGCACACCATTCGCGACAGCTTCAATGCCGGTTAATGCCGTTGTACCTGATGAGAACGATCGTGCCAGAAGAAAGACGAGGGCGAAGCCGGTCATGAGGCCTTCCTCGGTGATCTGCCAATCAGCACTTTCCGCAATCATGGGTTCGCCCCGTGCCGCTTTGAAAACTGCGACGCCAATCATGATAAAAATTGAGAGGACAAAAATGTACGTTGGAATTGCAAAGAACCCGCCAGATTCCTTCACACCCCTTAAGTTGATCAAGGTAATCAAAAGGACGATTCCCAC
>CAITYI010000365.1 GCA_903896585.1 uncultured bacterium | reverse complement strand
TTGCCGACTTCAGGGCAAGCTGTTCAATGCCCAGACCCAAGCCATCGCTTAATGCACCAAGGATTGCTAGCGGCCCGATACAAAAAATCAAACTGGCATCGACAAAACCTTCAATAAACCGGGCACGGCCACCTGTGTCACCGCTCTTGGAAAATTTACTTTGGATCCACCCGCCAACAGACTCGAGCCGGCTTTCAATTCGCAGTAGCGAACCAATAATTCCACCCACGATTAACGAACCCAGCACAATCAAGAGAGTCGCAGCACCACCCACAGAATCAATCCAGGCTTGGTCGGTCAAGGCGCTGATGTTGAAAGCTGCAATAACAAGCACCAACATGCCGAGGGAATCGGTGACGACCGCACGAGTTCGCTCTGGCAGTCGATTACCGAGCGCCAGACCAATCAGCGAACCGACCACAATCGCTGCGACGTTGATAACGGTGCCTAGACCTACCACGGTGTAATCACGGGGCGGACACTACCAAGTGGGGATGAGTGGACCTGGTAAAGATTAAATCTCGTACTTGTAGCCCAGGCCCCGCACGGTGAGAATGTGCACCGGATTGCCTGGGTCCACTTCAATTTTCGCCCGCAACCGCTTGATGTGTACATCGAGAGTCTTGGTATCACCGACGTAGTCGGCACCCCAGACTCGGTCAATCAATTGATTGCGGGTTAGCACCCGCCCCGAATTTCGCACGAGAAATTCGAGCAAATCGAATTCCTTGAGCGGCATGGTGACATTCGATCCACGAACTGACACCACGTGGCGCTCGATATCAATGCGAACACCCCCGGCTTCGACAGTTGGTGGCAGCAGTTCTTCCTGCTCACCATGCCTGCGGAGGACTGCCCGAATGCGTGCGAGTAATTCGCGAGAGGAGAACGGCTTGGTCACGTAGTCGTCAGCCCCGAGCTCCAAACCAACGACCTTGTCTACTTCACCGTCTTTGGCGGTAACCATAATGATGGGAACAGATGATTTACTGCGAATAGTGCGGCACACTTCCGTGCCTGAGATTCCCGGCAACATGAGGTCCAGCAGAATCAGATCCGGACCGTGTTTATCAAACTCGGTGAGTGCGGCGTTGCCATCTGCGGCCACGAATACTTCATAGCCTTCCTTGCGAAGCATGAAAGACAAAGCATCAGAGAAGGAATCTTCGTCCTCGACCACAAGAACCCGCGTCATGCTGGTTTCCCTCGCACTACAGACAAAGTGTCCATGGTGAATTCCCGTGGTCCACGGGAATCATCCAACATGGGATTGTAGGCAGGGAGGCGCAGGGTAAAGGTGGAACCGGTGCCTACTTCAGACCACACCGTGCATTCGCCCCCATGGTTTTGGCACACATGTTTCACAATCGCAAGGCCAAGGCCGGTGCCTCCGGTACCTCTCGAGCGCGCTGGATCAACGCGATAAAAGCGCTCAAATATCCGATCAAGGTCATGGGGTGGAATGCCAATACCTGCATCCTTCACCGAAATCTCAACAATTCCATCAACTTCTCGGGCGGTCACCGACACGCGAGTGCCGGCCGCGGAATAACTGATTGCATTGGTCAACAAATTACGCAAGGCCGTGAGGAGTTGCCCGCGGTCACCCAAAATGGGTGCATCGATGTGCTCACCGCGAATGATCTCAATTTCCAAACCGGTGGCAATTGTTCGGACTTCTTCAATAGCGCGATTAATGAGTTGATCTGTATCTACGAGCTCAGCACGATTCATGGGGTCATCGCTTTGTAGGCGGGAGAGGTCAATGACATCTTGAATCAGACTTCCGATTCGCTTCGCTTCCGTCTGCATTTTCTCGGCAAAGTGTTGTACTTGCTCGGGATCATCTACCGAACTGAGAACTGCTTCGGCAAGAATGGACAAAGCACCCACGGGCGTCTTGAGTTCATGGCTCACATTTGCCACAAAGTCGCGCCGCACGGCATCGACCCGGCGTTCTTCTGCAAGGTCATCGATCAGCACCAAAATTGCTCCCGAACTTAATGGGGCAACTCGTATGCGCAATTCCAATAGTTCTCTTCCGAGGGGTGGGCGGCGGACCCGAAGTGTTTGTTCGCGCGCAGAGCCGTCGTCGGCAACTTTGCCCACGATTTCCGCAATATCCGCAACCGCGACCGAATTGTGATTCACAATGCCCAGGGTCAGGGCCCGTGAGCTAGCTCGAAGGACGGTTCCGTCGGCAGAAACCACCAAGGATGCTGATGGAATAATGGAGAGGATTCGGGCTATTTCTTCTGAGACCGCAGGGTAAATCGCCGAAGTCCTCACGGAGTCGTCTTCGGGTGCGTCTTTATCGCGTAATGCCACATCTCACAGGATAGGGCGCTCCGCCCGTCACGCTGGTCCACCCGCCCGGTGAACACGCCAGAGTTAGGGCAACATTCCACCAATTGCTCCTGCTGTTCACCCTCCGTTAGCCGGGCATTCACTCCCATACCCATTGTGGTCAGAAAAATGCCCTCAGATCTTTCTTGAGCCCCAGTGGGAATCGCAGAATTCGTAGCGCGGCGTAAAGTTGCCCTGACAACGGAGATGGAGTCACCATGCGACAGGCTGATAGCGATCAACTTGAGACCATTAATGCCGACCTGGTCG
>CAITYI010000364.1 GCA_903896585.1 uncultured bacterium | reverse complement strand
GAGCAAACGGAGCGCTACCTCGCGAAAGAAGAATCTTTCGCAACTGACTGGCTCAAGAGCCACGGCGCTGCAGACTAAATCTCACGATCCGGCGATAAAGACTGCCTGCAGTAAGTCGTGAGTGGGAGACAATTTTTCACCCCTGAGTGCTGTAGACATAACTACGTGTCCACAACCCACCTCAACGCAAAAATCGGCAGCGGTGTGCTCGCCAGTATTTTGCTCATAGGCGGGGGTTTCTACACATTTACTGCGCACAGCGCAGAGGCTGCCACTCCAGCGCCTCTTGTATCAACACCCGTGACTTCGCCCGCGGCTACTTCGACTCCGGGCGCTCCAACGCCTAGCGCGACACCCACGAAAACTCATCGCCCTAGGCCAGCTTCTCGAACCAAGAAAGCAAAGTGGATTCCCGCCTATCCAAATGATCTCTTGCATGCCGGCACGAAACGAGTGGTCTACGACAAAGCACTGATGACGGTCTGGTTGATCAAGGCAGATAACACCGTGGTGGGCCAATTCCCAGTAGTAGGTCGATGGGATCGCCCGGCAGCCGGCACCTATCGCGTGTTCTCAAAGAGCACGAAGGCTTATAACCCGAACTCCAAAGTTACTTTCAATCACATGGTTCGTTTCACCTATGGGCCTGACACCAGATCCCCTATTGGTTTGCACAGCATCCCCCGCTACTACGACGGCAAATTGATGCACTCCGTTAACCAACTTGGGCTTGCGATCGCTCGGGGTGGCTGCGTTCGATTGTCGGAGCAGGGTGCTGCTCAGGTCTACAAGTTTGCGCGCGTTGGCACGCTCATCGTGGTGCTGCCCTCGCCGTGACGGCTTCGCGTTGCCCAAGACTCCAATGGTGTCCATCGATCATTTTGTTTCCTCAGCATGTGACGCTGTCGCTTAAACCCTGAATTGCGCAGTGCATCGTTTGTTGAAATTCTCGGCATTTCAAAAATCTCTTGGGTGCACCCATACGCACGAAGCGTGGCAATCGCCTCGCGGGAATCAACACCATCATGTGGTCGAATCGCAATCGAGACCTCTTTGCCTGCCAGGCTGCTCACTAATCCCAAGGACGTAAGCAGCCGAGAAACACCAAGGGGTGAGGCAAGGCCTATCGCTAGGACCGCATCTGATTCCCGTAATCCTGTTGTTGTCACTGCAAATCTTTGTGATTCGAATAATTCACGATCTGATCCGCTTGGATCCACTCCTGCGCCAAGATCCACGCAGGTGTAGTCAAAAGTCTTGCGGCACATTTTTAGAACGTCTCGAAACGACTGAGGATGGAGCTCTTCCCACCGATCTGGATGACTCACCCCACCGATGACTCCGATGCCGTCAGCAACCTGTCGAACCACCGAGCGCAGTGACTCTTTGCACAGTGATTTGCGTTGCGCGTATCGAGTGGCGACAACAATTCCACTGGCGTCTTCAACAACACCAAAGAGGAGCGCAAGTGCCGGACCAGATGTGTCAGCATCAATGATGCAGACCGACTTTCCCGCTACCGCCATCAATCGAGCCACAGTGAGCGCTGTCGTTGTGCGTCCAGGCGCACCATTGGGGCCCCAGATGGAAAGAATCTGGCCACCACTGTTCAGCACCTGCGGCAAGTACGCGGTCCGGGGCTCATGCTCAGGTGCGGACTCGACCTCCACCTCGAGTTCAGTTTCCGGAAAGTCTTTGGGTTCCTTGGCCGCTGCTTCCTGCCAAGCGCCAGTTTCCCAACTCCGGCGGGTGGGGGTGACATTGCCTTGTAAGACAGCAATGAGATCCACCAATGTCACTTCAGGAGTGCG
>CAITYI010000363.1 GCA_903896585.1 uncultured bacterium | reverse complement strand
GCTTCTTCTGCGACTTGATATTCGCCATAACAGTTTTAACTCTCAGTTCTCGGGGTTGTGATACCAATCCACCGGACTTACGCCGTAAATCCACCGGGAAGGTACTTGCTCTGTAAGCCGTCCAAGAGTACCCGTACGCTAGGGCTCACCCCCTCAGGGGGTATTGCATCCACCCTGAACCACTTCGAAGCATTATCGTGAGGAAGTACGTGACCATTCCCCAGCCCGGATCCACCGATCCGGCGATTGTGCGCAATTTCAGCATTATTGCCCACATTGATCACGGTAAATCCACCCTCGCTGACCGCATGCTTCAGCAAACTGGGCTGGTCGATGCCCGATCTATGCGGGCCCAATACCTCGACCGCATGGATATTGAGCGAGAGCGGGGAATCACCATCAAATCACAGGCTGTCCGCCTGCCCTACACCTCAGTGTCGGGTGAGAATTATGTTCTGAATTTGATTGATACCCCCGGCCACGTGGACTTTACCTATGAAGTTTCCCGGTCTCTGGCCGCATGTGAAGGTGCGGTGCTTTTGGTTGATGCCGCCCAAGGTATTGAGGCTCAAACCCTGGCCAACCTGTACCTGGCCATGGAAAACGATCTTGAGATTATTCCGGTACTGAACAAAATTGACCTCCCTGCTGCCCAACCGGAAAAATACGCTGCGGAACTCGCCCACATTATTGGTTGTGACCCGGCAGATATTTTGAAAGTATCGGCCAAGACCGGCGAGGGTGTTATTGAGTTATTGGAACGTATTGTGGAAAGGGTGCCGGCCCCGAAAGGTGATCCCGCGGCACCGGCCCGCGCATTGATTTTTGACTCTGTTTATGACACCTACCGAGGCGTGGTGACCTATGTCCGGGTTGTTGACGGCCGGATTGCCACCCGCGACAAAATAGAAATGATGTCACTGGGCACCACCCATGAACTCCTTGAAGTGGGGGTGATTTCTCCAGAACCAATTGCCACCAAGGGACTGGGCGTGGGTGAAGTGGGGTATCTGATCACAGGTGTCAAGGATGTTCGGCAATCACGAGTGGGTGACACCGTCACCACTGCCATTAACGGTGCAACTGAGAATCTGGGTGGGTATCGGGATCCCAAGCCCATGGTTTTTTCCGGGCTCTATCCCCTCGATGGCTCAGACTACCCAGAGTTGCGTGATGCTCTGGACAAACTCAAACTCAACGACGCTTCTTTGACTTATGAACCAGAAACATCATTGGCACTCGGGTTCGGGTTTCGCTGCGGCTTTTTGGGGCTTTTGCATTTGGAAATTGTTCGTGAGCGTCTGGAGCGTGAATTCAATCTCGATCTCATTTCCACCGCACCCAATGTGATTTATCGGGTGGTCACCGATGCGGGTCAGGAGATCACGGTCACCAATCCGAGTGAGTTCCCTGACACCAAGTTGGCGAAGATCTTTGAACCTACCGTTCGCGCAACCGTGATTTTGCCTTCAGAGTTTGTGGGCGCCGTCATGGAGTTGTGCCAGGTGCGCCGAGGAACTTTGCTGGGCATGGATTATCTGTCCGAGGATCGGGTCGAATTGAGATACACCCTGCCCATGGCTGAAATTGTTTTTGACTTTTTTGATCAACTCAAATCCAAAACCCGTGGGTATGCATCCTTAGATTATGAACCCACGGGCGAACAAGACGCTGATCTGGTGAAAGTTGACATTTTGTTGCACGGTGAACCAGTTGACGCATTCAGTGCGGTCGTTCACCGAGACAAGGCTTATGCCTACGGAGTCACCATGGCACAGAAGCTCAAAGAGCTCATTCCCCGCCAGCAGTTTGAAGTTCCGATCCAAGCCGCAATCGGTTCCCGAATTATTACCCGCGAAACCGTGCGTGCCATGCGCAAAGACGTTCTTGCCAAGTGTTACGGCGGCGACATTACACGCAAGCGCAAGTTGCTGGAAAAACAAAAAGAAGGAAAGAAGCGCATGAAAATGGTCGGCCGCGTTGAAGTACCGCAGGAAGCTTTTATTGCAGCCCTATCAACCTCGGATTCTCCAACAAAGAAATAGTTGTGGCATCGATCTCCCTCTACGTACATGTTCCATTTTGTGTGAGTCGTTGCGGCTACTGTGATTTCAACACGTATACCGCCTCGGAATTAGGTGGCGGGGTTAATCAGGAATCCTTCCACGAAATCCTCAACCAAGAAGTTGCCTTCGCGGCCCGCACCCTTGATCAACCGACAGTGTCGACAATTTTTTTCGGCGGTGGCACGCCCACGCTTCTGGGCGCTGCCGCCTTGAACAATATTCTCGAGTTCATCGGACATCAGTTTTCAATAAGTGACACAGTGGAAGTCACGACTGAAGCGAACCCTGACAGTGTTGATGCCAAGATGTTTGCAGAGTTAAAGGCTGGGGGTTTTAATCGAATTTCAATCGGCATGCAGAGTGCTTCCTCGAAAGTCCTCCAAGTATTGCAACGAACGCACACTCCCGGTGCGAGTGAAAAAGCTGCGCGCCTTGCTCGTGAAGCTGGTTTCGAGCACGTCAACATGGACCTCATTTACGGAACTCCAGGTGAAACAGATGCCGATGTCCGAGCCAGCGTGACAGCGGCCATTGAATCTGGGGTGGATCACATTTCTGCGTACTCGCTCATTGTGGAAGATGGCACAGCACTCGCCCGCCAAGTGCAATCCGGTGATCTACCGGCTCCTGACGAGGACCTCAGCGCTGACCGATTCGAAATCATCGATCAGATGCTCGAAGACGCTGGCATGCAGTGGTACGAGATCTCCAATTGGGCTTTACCCGGTGGGCAGGGTCAACACAACCAGTCATATTGGAATGGTTCGGATTGGTGGGGGATCGGTCCCGGTGCGCACAGTCACCTCTCCGGTACCCGCTGGTGGAATCACAAGCATCCGTCGACCTATGCCCGTGCCTTGGAGAATGGCTCCCCCCAGGCAGGACAGGAAGTGCTCACGATTGAGCAAAGACATGTTGAGATGGTCATGCTGGGATTACGTACTCGCAAGGGAGTCGATATCGGTTTACTCTCCGATGCCGAACAGAAACGTTGCTCGGCGCTGGCCGCTCGTGGGGCACTTGACAGCGGAGCACTCGCTCTGGGTTTTGCCCGCGTGAGCGATCATGGCAGATTGCTGGCTGACCTTACGGTTCGCGAACTGCTTGCCTGAGACACAACGCTGGCGACAGACTCACCGTGACAGAGTTTTAACTGTGGAAGTTCGATGACGAGCGTGACGAGTGTGATGGGGCTTGTTCATCCGGCATGAAGCCCAAGTAATCTAAAGTCCAGTCCTTCAGGGTCACGTGTCTGGGTTCAATTGGTACTCAAGAGATGTGTGAGCGCTACGGATTTGATGTCAAATTGCAGCGTATTGAAGAGGCAGTCCGGTACTGATTTAAATTGATGAAAGGGAACCATGTCGATTAGTGAAGTTAGGCAGCGTAAGGCGATCATCACTGGAGGTTCGTCAGGAATCGGTCTTGCGACCGCCGCCTTGATGCTTGAGCAGGGTTACGTTGTAGCTTCCTTGGATCTCAATCCGCCGGATCAAGAAGGCATCCATTACATCTACACGGATGTGGGCGATTCGACTTCAGTCTCTGAGGCCGTCGCACAGGCAAGTAAAGTCCTTGGCGGTATTGATGTTGTGGTGAATAGTGCAGGCATTTCTTCGGCAGGTCGCGTGGATGCCAACACTGATGAAGAGTGGGAGTTGTCCCTCAACGTCAATGTCATCGGGATTGCGCGGGTTTGCCGCGCTGCTCTACCCCATCTTCGTGCCTCCGATTCTGCGTCGATTGTGAATTTAGCCTCTATTGCAAGCCACATGGGACTTGCTAACCGTGTTGTCTATGGCGCGACTAAGGGCGCCGTCATGGCCATGACCTTGGACATGGCAACAGATTTCTTAGGTGATGGCATTCGAGTGAATGCAGTAGCTCCGGGCACTGCCGACACTCCTTGGGTAGCTCGACTCTTAGCCCAAGCCGCTGACCCCGTAGAGGCAAAACGTTCTTTGGAGGCACGGCAGCCGATTGGGCGCCTGGTTTCTGCAGAGGAAGTCGCATTTGCTATTTGTTACCTTGCAGATCCTCGCGCGTCATCTACTACTGGAACAATCTTGGACGTCGATGGAGGCATGCACCGATTGTCACCCCCTCGGTAACCTTCACGAGCATTCACTCGAAGCCAACAGCGCACTGAAGGCGAGCCTTGTTGGACCACATGAACCTCAATCTGAAAGGGTGGGTCCATGATGGCAAAAGTTGGTGCTCCAAGAGTTGGTGCTCAGGGTGCCGGAGAAGCGGAGAATGCCTCTCGGTCAGTCTTACGGTCAATCAAGATCCTTGAAACCGTTGCACTGCACTCGCAGGAACCGGTACGACTGATCGACGTGGTCGCACGGACCGGGCTTCCCAAGACAACCTGTCACAGATTGCTCAGTGTTCTTGCGGAGAAGGGGCTGTTGAGGGTAGACGATCAAGGTCGCTACGGTCCGGGAGCTCTCCTGCTTGCAATGGGCATGAATTTTCTCAAGCAGACTGACATCAGATCTTTTGCTCGTCCACGCATGGAGGAACTCACAAAGTCAACATTAGAAACCTGTCACCTTGGCATTCTCCAGTTTCCTTGGGTCGTGTACCTAGAGAAGGTTGAAAGCCCGCTGGCGGTGCGCATGCATAGTGAAGTTGGGGCGATGAATCCGCTGTATTGCACCGGGTTGGGGAAGGCACTCCTAGCGTTTTCTTCTTCTGACCTCATAGATTCCATCTGTTCGGGTGAGCTTGAGGCGCGAACTGCTCAAACAATTACTACAGCCGATCAACTCAGAGAAGATCTCGAACAGATTAGGGCTCGCGGATATTCCCTAGACGACGTTGAGAATGAAGAAGGTATTCGTTGTGTTGGGGCACCGATCTTTGGTCATGATGGATTACCAATTGCAGCGATCAGCCTTGCTGGCCCCGCCAACAGGATTACGATAGATTCGATATCTCATTTGGGTCCCATGGTTGCCGAGGCAGCACTTGATGTCTCGTATCGTCTGGGCTTCAACAACTAGTTCGCGAAGGCGACATTCTGGAGGTTATTAATGTCTGAAGTTAATAAGGATGAAAGCTGGCGGGGCAAGATCGGCGGCTTGCAAAGTGAGGAGTTCGAAAGCTTTCTAGCCGAAGGAAAAATTGCCCGTCTGGCATGTCTGGACAAAGACGGTTGGCCCTATGTTGTTCCGTGTTGGTTTGAATGGGACGGTGATTCTTTCTGGGTCATCCCGCGTCTGAAGTCAGCTTGGGCCGAGTACTTGGATCTGAATCCGAAATGTGCAATCACGGTTGACGAAGAAGGTGCATTACGAAAAGTTATTGCGCAGTGCGAGGCCATCAAAGTAGAGGGTCCCAACCTTGGCGGGCAATGGGTTCCCATTGCAGAGCGGATGAGTGTGCGTTACCTCGGCCCAAATGGACCCAAATATTTGGAGCCCACACTCGACAAGAAGAGATGGCTATTCCGACTTGATCCCGTGCGCATGTGGTCCTGGCAGGGTGTTGATTGGGCTAAGCACTACAAAGAGGACTAATCGCGGCTGGACCGGCGGGTCGATTACGTGAAGAAATTACGTGGTGGGATTACGTGATGAGTACATCCTGAATACGTCATGAAATCGTAATGAAAACCCGTTGACAGGAAAATTTCCACGCACTAGATTGTTCGTAATCTGGAACACGGTTCCATTCTATGGAACTGGGAAATTTATGGAACTGGCAAAAGCTCGAGCCTAGGGAATAACTCGAGTCTAGGGAATAAGAGGTGTGCGGTGCATGATGTCGTCGCTCTTACCCGACACTTTGTGGAAGTGCCGAGCCCAAACTTGCCTGGCGATGAACGGGAAATGGCAGTAGCGGTTTCCGATTTCGCTCGATCCGCCGGTCTGACCGACATCCGAATCCTGGCAAAAGAGCCCGAGCGCCCCAACGTCCTGATTGATCTTGACTTCGGTGCTGGCGGGCGTCACCTAGCGCTGAGTGGGCATATTGACACCAAACCCGTCGGAGATGCCAACTGGGCCACGAACCCCTTCGTGGGGGAGATCATCGATGGCAATCTGCACGGTCTGGGAACGTGCGACATGAAGGGTGGAGTCGCTGCAATGCTCATTGCGGCGGCGCGCGTCGCCCAGGCCGCACCATCCCGAGGGCGACTCACACTGGTTTTCACGGCAGATGAAGAGTACGGATCGATGTACGGCTCTCGGTATTTAGCTGAGGAGAAACTGGTCAATGCTGACGCAATAGTGATTGGCGAGCCCGGTGGCATCATGCAGGACTGGGACATGCTCAATGTTGTCAGTCGAGGAATCGCCAATGTGTACATAGACGTCGAAGGCAGACAGGGACACTCCAGCCTCTCTCGAATCAAGGGCTACCAGTTCGCCACGCTCGCCATGGCCACCGTGATGCAAGCTTTCGCGCGTGACTTTGTTCCCTCCTTCCCCAGTAACACATTGAATGCAACTCCCACGGTTAATGCCGGCGTCATGGTCTCCGGTGGCGTTGGTTTTGGTGTTGTTCCGGGTTTGGCGACCTTTGCCAGTGATATCCGGCTAGTTCCTGGCATGAGTCGCGAGACTTTCACGTCGGAGTTAACTGAATTCCTGGCGGGCTTTGAACAAGACGGTATCCACGCATCAGCCAGATTCGAGTTGGCACCGAGGGATTGGCTGCCACCGACAGAGGTGTCCCACGATGACCCGGTGGTGACCAGTTGTCAGCGGGCAGCTGAAAAAGTCCTTGGGTCCACTTTGCCACTCGGAGCATTTCCGGGCACGACAGATGCGTGCTGGCTACAGGGGATGCTCGGGATACCAACCCTTCCTGCATTTGGACCAGGGCTACTCGAGTATGCACACGCAGCAGATGAACGAGTGAGCATCACAGCACTTGAGCAAGCAGTTCCAATCTATGAAGCTCTTATTCGAGACTTCTGCGAGGCAGCGTGAATCTGGTGGATGTAAAGTCGAGACGATTGCTACCAGGGGGCATCGCATCACTGACGCCCCTTTTTGGCGTGGTGTTCATCCTCGTTGCGGCGCTGATCTTCGCTCCAGAATTCTTCGCCCCCTCGAACCTGTCAAATCTCAGTCGACAAGTTGCCATCTTGGCCATCGTGGCTGCGGGCCAGACGCTGGTTCTTCTCGTGCGTGGGGTTGACCTCTCCGTTGGGGCCACAATTACGTTGAGCATGATCATCGTTGCCCGCGTGAGTGAGGGACAAAACGATCGACTCCTGCTGGCGGTCGGTATTGCTCTCATTGCTGGAATCCTCATTGGATTGGTGAACGCATTCCTTATCGTGGTCCGGCGGGTTCCGCCCTTCGTGGCCACCATCGCGACAACGGTTCTCATTCTGGGAGTACAGACTGCGTGGACCCAGGGCGTTCCGGGCGGTAGCGTGCCCACTGCCTTGGCCACCGTTGGTACGGATCGCTGGTTTGGACTTCCTTCTCCCACCGTCATCGCGGCCGTGCTTTTGGTCATCCTCGCCCTCACGCTGAACAAATCGGTGTGGGGCAAATGGATTTATTCGACGGGTGGAAACCCCGAGGCGGCGCGACTTAGCGGCGTTCCCACAGCTTGGGTGATAGCCAGCGCTTATGTTGCCTGTGCGGTTCTTGCCGTCTTCGCCGGATTCCTGCTCGGCGGATATATCGGTTATGTGGATGCCTACCTTGGATTGGGATACGACCTGGACTCCATCGCTGCCGCGGTGATTGGTGGAACATCCTTTGCAGGTGGCGTGGGTGGTATCGGACGCTCGACAATCGGGGCTCTTGTTATCGCCTCCGTTTTGAACGTCATCGCGATCTCCGGAGCTGCTGAGTGGCTTCAACTCGTCGTCAAGGGCGTGATCATTGCCGTTGCCGTCGCTGTTCAAACCACGCAGTGGGGAAGGAGAGGTGGATAAACATTCTCTCTGGCACCAATCTTTATGTGCTGAATCTGCAAAACCGTTCATAAGAGAACCCGTTTATAAAAGAACCCGTTCATAAAAGAACCCGTTCACAAGAGAAGAGGAAGAACACATGATTAGAAGCAAAACGACTCGCAGGGTGTCGAGTGTTGTCAGCCTGCTCGCAGCTGCATCGTTAGTCGCAGCTTGTTCAAGTGGAAGCAGCGATTCTGCTGACTCCGCGGCAGAAGAAACCGTAGCTGCAGAAGAAACTGCAGTTGCTGAGGAGTCTTCAGCGGAAGTGGCCGAAGAGGCTGCTGCTGAATCCTCGAATGCGCTTGCCACGGCTTGGGAGCAGGACTGGAGCGCTCTTGGTCTGGCCAACCCAGGAATCATTGCTACCGATGCGGGAATTGTTGAAGTCGACACGGCGCAGTACAAGAAGGAAGGCCCCTTCACTATCGGATTCGCCTCTCAGGGACCGACTAACTCGTGGGCAGCAATCTACGATGAGACTCTTAAGGCTCGCGCCACTGAGCTCGGTGTGACTCTCGAGTACGTGGGAGCCGACGGTAAAGAGGACAAGCAGGTCAACGACATCAATGACCTCGTTGCAAAGGGTGTTGACGCAATAATTGTCACCCCCATGGGACCAGCCATTAAGGCCCCATTGGAGCGGGCTGCGGCAGAAGGCATCCCGATCATCCTCTGCACGGGCATTGTTGACACCACGGTGAATGTTTCACGTGTGGATCGTGACAACCGCCTCAATGGATCTCTTGCAGCAGAATGGATTGCACAGAAGGTCGGTGGCGCTGGCAAGATCGTCATGCTCGCCGGCATTCCAGGTGTACCTACTGCAGAAAGTCGTCTGGAAGGTGCGAACGAAGTATTCGCGTTGTACCCGGATATCGAGATTCTCGACACCCAGTACACCAACTGGTCACCAACAGAGGGCAAGACCATCATGGAGCAGATGATCTCGAAGTTCGGAGACTCAATCGATGCCATTTGGTCAGACAGTGGATTGCAGAATGTGGGTGTTATTCAGGCCTACAAAGAGGCCGGACTCCCAATTCCGCCAATGACTGCTGAACCACTGAACGGGTTCCTCAAGCTCGCCAAGGAGAACAACGTTGAGTTCGCTGCTATCGGGTACCCACCGGCGCACTCTGCTGAGTGTCTCGACACGGCGGTTGCCACTCTTGAAGGCAAGCCCGTTTCGAGCTTCGTGAACGTCGAAGTTCCCATCTTTACCAACGCTGAGATCGACGATTATGTCCGTATGGACTGCTCGGATGATCTCTGGATTCCCGCAGAGGCCCTGAGTGCAGAAGTTCTCTCCTCACTCAAACTCTGCTAGTAATCACGCAAGTGCGGAGGAGGGGGAAGCCCCCCTCCTCCGCATGCGCGGGATTAGCAAGGCATTTGCCGGCATCCCGGCATTGCGTGATGTTGACCTGGACTTGTATGAAGGTCAGGTTCACGCATTGCTCGGTCAGAATGGTGCTGGAAAATCGACACTTATTTCCATCATGTCCGGTGCACTTCAGGCGAGCTCTGGCGTTATGGAACTTGCTGGTCAAGAGGTCTCCTTTGCCAGTCCCAGTGAAGCCCTTGCCAGCGGAGTAGTCGCGGTGTACCAAGAGTTGAGCTTGCTCCCAGACATGACGGTTGCTGAGAACCTCTTCCTAGGAATTGAACCCGGACACGGCCCCCTTATCAGTCGCACTCAGATGCGTACCAAGGCACGGGAGATCCTTGACACTCTAGGTGCAACCGATATTGATCCCGGTACCGTTGTAGGTGACCTAAATATTGCAAATCAGCAACTTGTTGAGATTTCGAAAGCATTGACCCGCCAAGCGCGCGTTGTCATCCTGGATGAACCAAGTGCGGTTTTGGGAAGCCAGGAGCTTGACCTGTTGTACGCCATGGTTCGCCGTTTGACAGCTGGCGGAATTGCCGTTGTCTACATCACTCACCGATTGGACGAAGTCCAAGAGATCGCTGATGTTGTGACCGTAATGAGAGATGGCCGCAAAGTACTGGATGAAGCTCGATCAGAAGTCTCCAAGACGGAGATGATCTCAGCGATGGTGGGCCGTGAGGTCCTTCTCGATGCACCACCAAAGTGGCAGGTGGGTGTGTCGCGTGCGCAGGATGGACCGACGCTTTCGGTCCAGAATGTTGTGCTTCCTGGAATGGCAGGGGAGGCGTTGAACTTCGAGGTTCAGTCCGGTGAAATCGTGGGCATTGCGGGCCTGACCGGTTCCGGACGCTCCCGCATTCTGCGGCTGTTGGCAGGGCTCGAGCCACCGTTATCAGGGAAGGTGAACTTGGGGCAAACAGTGCTCAACCTCCGCACGCCTCGTTCAGCAATTGCCCAAGGAATCGTGCTCGTCCCCGAGGATCGGAAGCGACTTGGATTGATCCTGAACCAATCGGTGATCAGCAACACTGTTCTATCGATACTAAGTCGCATCTCTCGTTTGGGATTCATCTCACGATCATCATCACGTGGTCGAACCCAGGAAATGGTTGATCGGCTGAGCATCAAGATCGCCTCCATGAATCAGGAGGTCCGTTATCTGTCGGGGGGCAACCAGCAGAAAGTCGTGATCGCCCGGTGCATCGGGACGAATCCGAAGCTCCTTCTACTTGATGAACCCCTCAGGGGTGTGGATATTGGTGCCAAATCCGAGATCGTGGACATTGTCGGACAGATCGCTGAGCAGGGAACGGCGGTCATAGTGGTCAGTTCAGAGATCGAAGACGTATTGGCGCTCACTAACCGCATTCTCGTGGTTCGCGACGGATGTATTGTTCGCGAACTGATTGGCGATGAAGCTACCGAAACTATGGTCTTGCAGTACAGCTCGGTGAGGCAGTCATGAGTTCAATAAGGAATCGTTTCTCCAATCTTTTCACGAGCGGTCAGGCCGTGTGGTTGATCGTTGCCGGGCTAGCCGTTGTATCAATATTCCTTTCAGACACATTCCTGACCGAACGCAATATCCCCAACCTGCTGGGTCAAACAGTTCCGCTGATCATCATCACCGTGGGTCTGTTCATTGCGATAATTGCCGGCCAGATCGACCTTTCAGTTGCCGCGCTGGTGAAACTGACAGCTGTGCTCGTCTCAGGTATTGGCGACGGCGACATGGGCAAGTTCCTCGCTGCCGTTGCACTTGCCTATGCCATTGGACTGACGGTCGGTTTGATTAATTCGCTGCTTGTTGTTGTCTTCAAGGTCCCATCCTTTATTGCTACCTTAGGGATGTTCGCAGTGCTTGAAGGTTTGGTGCTGGCCTACACGGTCAAGGGAGTGGGAAGTGTTCCCACTCCGATCGTTGACTTCTTCTACGGGCGTATCGGACCTCTGCCTTACTCTGTCATCGCACTAGCGGTAGTCGGAGCAATTGTGTTCGCGTGGTTCCACTTCTCACGGCTCGCTATGCGCATGTATGCAGTCGGTGGCGATCCGGAAGTGGCCCGACGTTCGGGAGTGAACAGTGGCCCGGTCATCACTTGGTCGCTTGTGATTTGCTCTCTCTTCGCCGTGACCGCTGGAATCGCCCAAGTATCTCGGGCTGGGGTGGGAGCGCCCACCACAGGGGAGGGCCTCGAATTGGCAGCGATTACAGCCGTCATCATTGGTGGGGCCTCGCTGATGGGCGGACGAGGCAAACTCATCGGAGCGATCGGTGGAGCTGTGCTGCTCACTCTGATAGATAATTCACTTAACATGATCGGGGTCTCTCAGTACAGCCAAGGACTGTTCCGTGGAGGAATCATCGTTATAGCTATTGCACTTTTCGTGTCCAAGCGGGGAGCACGAACGTGACCACACCACGTCTGCTCACTGTTGGTGAGGCCATGCTGCGTTTCAGTCCGCCGATGCAGCAAGCGTTCATGGACAGTCCCCAATTAGAGGTGTCTGTGGGTGGGGCGGAACTAAACGTTGCAATTGCTGCTAAGTGCATGGGCCTGGAGAGCTCGTGGCTTAGTCAACTCCCTGAAGGGGCTTTGGCGGAGAAGATCATCCGGCATGCGCGCAGCCACGGTGTAGACCCGATTATCTCCAAGGGCGAAGGTCGGGTAGGCATCTACTTCGCTGAGGTCGGTCCAGACCCGCGTGGGGTGACCGTCATTTACGACCGGGACTACTCAGCGGTCAGATTCCTCTCTCGTGAAGTGGCGACACCACTCATTGATGGAACAGACTTCTCAGCGGTGTTCTCCTCCGGCATCACTCTGGCTCTCGGTGATGGACCTCGGGAAGTGGTCTCTTCACTCTTTTCAGGAAGCCGATCATGGCGGCGCTACTTTGAGATCAACCACCGGAGCAAGCTCGCGTCTTCCTCTGAGACAAAATCTTGGGCATTGGAAATTTTGCCACATACAGATGTGTTGTTCGCCTCGACACATGACCTGATCGAGACTTTGAAGTTGGGTGACGACCTACATTCTGCTGCGGAGAAGGCGATCGCAAACTATGAATTGGAATACGTTGTCGTTCCTGACCGACGCGGCAGAGTCGGTGAATTGGGCATTAACAGCGTGAGAGTTTTTGGACATGATGTCGATATTTCTCATGAATGTAAAGGCAGAGTAGTTGACCCGATCGGAGCTGGAGATGCGGGTGCAGGGACTTTCATTGCTTGCATTGAAGAGGGGATGGATGCAAAGAGTGCTGCCGAATTCTCAACCCTTGCATCCGCATGGACTCAAACACATGCAAAAGACGCTGCGTCATTTCAACGCAGTGACATTGTCGCCCCAGATGACCGGAGAATTCGACGATGACCTCGGTTGCATTAAATAGTCTTGAGGAATCCCTCGTGACGTCTCCCGTGATAGCTGTTATTCGAGGGGCATCTGCTGAGTTGGATAGAACTCTTAACTGGTTGGTGAGCATGGGAGTACGTGCCGTTGAGGTCACCACCAACACTCCTGAATGGCAGCAAGGGGTGGCTTTGGCGAAAAGCAAAGGGTTCGCTCATGTTGGCGTGGGCACCGTTCTCACCAAGGAGCACGTTCAGCAGGCATGCGATGCGGGCGCCACATTCACCGTAGCGCCGGGACTTAATGAACAGGTCGCAATGGCATGCAGAACCGAAGGCCTCATCCATATTCCGGGGGTGCTAACTCCAACAGAAATACAGGCTGCTCTGAATATGGGAATCTCCACCCTTAAATTGTTCCCAGCAGGACCATTAGGCATCGATTATCTGCGTGCGCTTTGCGCTCCTTTCAACGAAGTGCGATTCATCCCCACAGGAGGTGTCTCTGTTGCCTCAGCATCAGATTGGATTGCCGCCGGCGCCTTTGCGGTAGGCCTTGGCGGAGCGATCAGCCAAAGTGGGGCAGATTCAAATGAACAGACCTCGAGCCAGCTCAGGTCGCTGACAGGAACAGTTTCTGCGGAGTCAAAATTGTGAGTGACGTGCTGATCGACTCACACATGCATCTCTTCAGTGGAATGTCAGTTGAGTTCCCTCGCGGGATACACGAACTGTACCCAGCTGAGCGTGCTGCTGAAGTAACTGACTACTTACTGAATGCTCAGCAAATAGGCGTTGATCATTCCATTCTTGTGAGTTTAGATGAAAATGACGAGTACATGAGTTACGCACTCAGGATGCATCCGAATCGCTTTTCAGCCGTAGCGGTCATGGATGCTACTTCAACTGACCCCATCTCTGATTTCCATCGTCATGTTGATGCTGTTCCGCTAGTTGGCTATCGAATCTGGACGCTGGGAGCCGATAAATCACTCCAGGTTCCAGACACACACCTGAACTTACTTGCCGCAATGGAGGCAAAAGGTGTTGCGGCTTGGTTCTATTCGGATGAAGTCCAATTGCGCGCCTTAGCAGGTATTGTCGAACGTTTCCCAAATCTTCCTATCGTGTTGAACCATTTAGGAATTTGCCAAACAGGCTTTCATTGTGACAGTTGGGGCCGACCCAGAGTGCCAACAACCATTCCACCGGCCACCCAGGAGATAGTCGATAAATTGGCCCTGCATGAAAACGTAGCCGTGTTGTTCAGCGGTCACTACGCTTTCAGTGAAGAGGATTATCCCTACCGGGATTTGATTGACACCTCGGATCGACTGCTACAGGTATTTGGAGCCAGCCGACTCCTCTGGGCTTCTGATTGGCCCTGGATACAAATCAATCCCGGCTACCCGGCCCTGAGGGATCTTGTGCAGATCCACCTCCCTGGACTCAGTCCACATGAGATGTCCCAAATCATGGGTGGAAATTCCATCCGCTTATTTGCAATAGAGGTGAATCCGCGCGATGAAAAACCGTGATTCGGTAAAAAGTATGCCCAGGTCTGGGATACGCGAAATTATGGACTTGGCGTGGCGGACACCCGATTGTTTGCATCTAGAAGTGGGCGAACCTGATTTCGGGACACCCGAGCACATTCGAGAAGGTGGTGTACGAGCCATTCAGGAAGGCAAGACTCGATACACGCCCAACGCAGGAATCCCAGAGCTCAGAGCCGCACTTGCCGAAAAAATCCATCGAGTCAATGGGTATGAAGTTGATGCACAGCAAATTGTTGTTTCATCGGGAGCGGTAGAGGCAATCTATGCATCTTTGGTAACGATGTTGAGTCCAGGCGATGAAATTCTCCTACCAGATCCGGGATGGCCGAATTTTCGAATGATGGCCGACCTGCTCTCGGCTAATATCATTTACTACCCACTACGTCCCGAGAATGGTTTTCTTCCTGATCCACAGGAGATTGCGGACCGGATTACCAGTAAAACTCGGGTGCTTTTGGTCAACTTCCCGTCCAATCCACTGGGATCGGTGCCGACTGTGGGCCTCCTCAAAGAACTCTACGAGGTAGCACAGGCCCATGATCTTTGGATTGTCTCCGATGAGTGCTACGACCAAATTGTGTTTGACGGGACCAGCCCCAGCCCGGCAATAATCGATTCTGATGGCCGCGTAATTTCAACGTATAGTTTCTCGAAAACATATGCGATGACCGGCTGGCGGGTAGGTTATGCGGCCGTGCCACCCCAGGTGGCCGACATTCTTTCTAAAGTCCAAGAGCCGCTCATTTCATGTGTTTCCGGTCCGGCCCAGTACGCAGCGCTGTCAGCCCTAGAGGGCCCGCAGCAGTGCGTCACTGAGATGGTTGATGCCTATCGAAGCCGACGCGATGCTGCCCTAGCCGCCTGCAATGAAAGTGGACTGACGTATTTGGTGCCACAGGGAGCCTTCTACCTCTGGCTTTCCATTGAGCACCGAGACAGTCTGAAATTCGCACTAGATCTCGTTGATAGGAAGAAAGTGGCGATCGCTCCAGGAAGTGCATTTGGAGAGAACGGCAATGGGTGGTTGAGAATCTCGCTGGCAAACAGTGCAGATTCTGTGGTGAAGGGCGTTCACGCAATTGCTGAACTTCGGGCCGAGAGCTGATGAAATGAGGCAAAGATTATGAAGGCGCTGGTATTTAAGTCCCCGTGGGAGATGGTGGTGGAGGATCGCGAGGTACCTGTGCCCGAATCGGGCGAAGCACTAATTCAGGTTATTGCCACTGGTGTGTGTGGGAGTGACCTGCATGGGTACACGGGCCATACCGGCAGACGCCATGCGGGACAGGTCATGGGTCATGAAACTGTTGGACGCATTGCGGCACTTGGCGACCAGAGCCAAGGTCGAACAGTGGGTCAAGTTGTTGTTATCAATCCGGCCATGTCATGTGGGGTGTGTTCGGCTTGCATGGTGCAAGAAGAGCAAAGATGCGAGAGCCTGCGGGTCATCGGCGTTTTCCCCGAGCACAGTGCTGCTTTCGCCGAGTACTTTGTGGCGCCAATCCAGAACCTGATTCCGCTACCGGAAGGAACTCCCGAACATCTGGGAGCACTGGTGGAGCCTCTCGCAGTGGGATGGCATGCGGTTCGCAGAGCCCGCATGGAGTCTGAAGATCTCGTAGTGGTGCTGGGTGGAGGGCCCATTGGTCAGGCAATTGCTCTTGCAGCCTTGAGAGCTGGCCTGACCAAGATCATTGTTTCGGAGAACCTTAGTTCGCGACGCGCGTTGCTCGAGCGTCTTGGTGTCCGTTCCGTCCCTGCCGAAGAACTGGCGTCCGCGGTACAAGCGATAGCACCCAGTTCAGTTACGGTGCTCGATGCTGTTGGCTCCAGTGAGTCGGTTGCGCAAGGTTTGTCGCTATCAGGCCGAGGGGGACGACTTGTTCTGATCGGCATGTCTGAGCCACAACTCCAAGTCCCTGCGTATGAAGTCTCGGTCAAGGAGCGTGAAATCATGGGAACGTTCTGCTACTCCAAAGAGGACTTTCGGTCAACAGTTGATTGGCTGGCCGCAAATGTTGACACAGCAAAACTTCTAGTAGATGCAGTTGAGCCATTGGCTTCCGGTCCCAACGTGTTCCACGAGTTAGCTTCACATCAACGGGATGCCAGCAAGATCTTGTTGGCCCCTTGAGTTCTACCTAGCGATTAAACCAATAAAAGATAGCGATCATTCGATAAGTTGGCAGTGAAAGGTTATAAAAATGCGTTTCATGCGAGTGGGCAATGTAGGTGCGGAAATTCCCGTTGTGGTCGATGAAGGAGTCGCCTACGACTTACGATCGGTAACGCCAGACATCGACCCAAGATTCCTAGAGTCTGGCGGTCTAGACACTACACAGATTGCCTGCCGTGAGGGGTTATTGCCGGTGATCGACATTGCGAACATGCGAATCGGTGCACCGCTGGTGGGGTCGCGCGCAAT
>CAITYI010000362.1 GCA_903896585.1 uncultured bacterium | reverse complement strand
GGAAGTGTTGCCCGCAACTTCAGATCACTGCCCTGGACCGTGATGAGTTGATCGGGTGCGCGAGTTGCGACAAAGACTTGATCACCCGAATAGACCGCCCGCACCGGCACGGCTTCGATCTCGATGCTTGTCTGGGCATGCGCCACCGGTGCGGCGGCAAGACACAGCGTGGTGAGGGCAGCGAGCACAGACACTCTCCTGCGAACAGATATTCTCCCGTGCGCAGACATTCTCCTGAGCCGCAGTGCTGTACGCATTTGCTGACCGTATCGAGTCCAATCCCCGCTGGATGTTTTCTGGGCCGAAGGCCGACCCACCCGTTCAGGGGGGAGTTGCTGTTGAGGGGGGAGTTGCTGTTGAGGGGGGAGCGACACGCTGGGCTTCTGGGCCGGCGCATGCGGGGCCTGAGGGCATTTCTGGGGTAGTTTGTGGATCACTCGAAACCTTCCCCCTAAGTCGAGGACTGATGAACAACGTTACGTTGACTGATGCCAGAGCGCCGATTCGGCCGCTTGTCTCGCTGGCCGATGCTCAGTTGCGCCTTGATCCGGGCCAGATCGGTCAAAGTGAATTCACGGTCCGTAACCCTGGCAACATCATTGAAACTTATGACCTCACCATACTCGGACCCGCTCAAGCATGGGCGGACATAAATCCGGACTTTGTCTCCCTTTTTCCTGGCGAGGAGGACACCGTCACCCTCGAGCTACACCCACCAATGACGCACCGCGTGCCCGCAGGTGTCTATGCAGTGGGCGTGATGGCGCAATCCCAGGTGCGCCCCGAAGCTACTTCGACCGCCGAGATGCTGGTCACGGTCAACCCCTTCTATCGCTTTCGTTGCACGAGTGCAGCAACATCGTTCACGATCCGGACTCGCGCGACAATGCTGGTGCAGATTATCAACGAAGGTAATTCCACCGTCACGTATGAACTGAAGGCGGTCGATCCTGAAGGTTTCATGCGGGTGCGCGCAAAGGAATCCATGGTCACCCTCGCTCCGGGCGAATCGCGTTGGGTTGACATATTAATTAGTGTTGCGCCGAAGTTCATCGGTTCGGACTTCAACACTAGGAGTTTCAACGTTTCCGTGACGCCGATCCGAGATGAGGATCTAGATCTTGCCATCCTCGATGAGGATTCCGAAGAAGTTATCGGGAGCGTGCTGCAGCGGCCCTATATTCGGTTGAGACTTGGCGTTTTTGGTCGTCTCCTGATTGTTCTCACAATTTTAGGTTTGGTCGCAGGCTTCTTCATTTCCCGCTGGGTCCAGCAGCAGGTAGCTCCGATTCAGGGAGCGCCGAGGGTGCCTTTGGAGTTTGTAGCGAAACAGGGTTCGATACCAAATCAGGTGTTGTTGACCTGGCAGCCGTCATCGGGTGCTACCGAGTATCGAATCTACGCCGTTGGTTCAGCGGGGAACCCGCAACCCGCTCCCGCACCCACCGTGATTGTTGAACTGCCGTCCATTGGCGGGGGCGGTGGAGTCACCAGGTCGGCGGCCATCCGCCGGGAGACGGAGTCCGCCGAGCCCACTGAGGCTGAGTTGGCGAGCCCGGTCTGCGAAAGCTGTACCGAGGTTGCTGTGTTGGGCCAAGGAGTTACCCGCCATGTAGTTGCGGATGTACCAGTAGGTGAAGCCTGTTACCGGATTGCAGCATTCGTGGGCACGCTGCAGTCATTATTCAGCAAACCGCAATGCTCCGATGTAGTTGATGCTTCGCAATTTGATGGAGATGGCGATGGCATCCCCGACGTCGAGCAAGCGGCCGATGGTGCCGATGGTGCCGATGGCGAGGCAGAGGACACTCCGCCGCGACCATGTCCGGCCATCAATGTCGATGCTCGCCCCGTATCGACCACATCCGTTGCGGTCCTGTGGAAAAAGGCGACGAAGCCACCGGCAGGATTTACGGCACCGACGCCGGAGCCGGCGACAGCGGTAGAT
>CAITYI010000361.1 GCA_903896585.1 uncultured bacterium | reverse complement strand
TCATATCGGGTGGGGCGATGCGGGGATCTAGATAGGCATCGAAGCAATCCAGAGTTTGGATCGTGGGCGCAATAACCTCGTCAAGGGCGCGCAGGAATGCGCAAATCAATGGATCCTCGGCGAGCATCGCCGGAATTTGGGCCTCCAGCGGAAACGGGCTGCGCGCACCAGGCACCAGGTGGCGTCTGGTGATGGGTGCGTGCCTGGTCACTGTCATCGGATCTCAAATTCATTGCCAACACAAAAGAAGAGGTCGCGCTGACCGGGGTGCACGGATTCAGCCGGTGCACCACGAGTTCCAACGACCACATCAACCGGGATCAGTCGAACAACATCGACATAGGCCACCCCCGGTACTCGCTGCAGTACCGAGTGGACATCCGCGAGGAGAAGAGGATGACCGAATGGCCAGCCGCGTCCGTCATTGCCACCGAGAACGGGGTGCAAAAATCTGCGAACCGCTGCATCTGCCTGCTCGATCACAGTTCGGCCATTTGCGCCGGGTTGCACAACGAGGCGCGCTGCGACCGATACTCCCAAATATTTCGGTGGTTCAATGTGGACGATTGCCCCGAGCGGGCGTCGTGGTTCGATGAAATCGCGAATGCTGTCTAAGACATCGGGGTGGGGCTGGAGAAGATCGAAATCACGGACGTCCTCAGGTATCCAGGGAATGATTTGCACGAGGACGTGGCCCGGTTTTCCCAGCGATGCGGCGTCCACACATGAAACCCGCGCAACAGAGGGCGCGGCCATGCGTACAAGCAGTTCGTAATCCTGCGAGGTAACTGCCCGCATCTGAGTGCGCACCGTGATTGCGGCCCGTTCTTTCAGTGCCTCCATTGTCTCTGCATCTGAACCCCCGGTGGCCGCCTGTGGATTTGTTACATCTGAGACATAGGGGATGCTGCTGCGCATGACGGTCAAGGTCTCCGAATCAACGTTGCCGATGTGACCGCCGCCAACGAGATACTCCGGCACCCGAACCATGGCTTGCGCCGGCGGGGTTGCACCGTATTGACGCGTGCCACCGTCCTCCGTGCGGATCACCGGGCCGAATCGGATTTCACCGGTGACTTCGTCGACGGTGAAGTGTCGGTCGGTGGGGCCGGAATCGGCGAAACTTTCCACCCGATGCCAGGTCTCCCAGCCTTCGGCCCCGTTCACCTCAATGATGAGGTCACCTTGTGCACCAATAAGTGGTGTGCGGCTGAGAGTGAGTCGATCACCGGGTGTGCCACTGCACGGCCCGAGGATTTCATCGGTGACCGGCTCACAATGTCGAGCGTCGACTTGACCGCCGATGGTCTCCGCCGCGATCACGGCGACTGTTGGTGAGACCTTGTAGCGAGGTTGATCCTGTTGTGGCTCGTTCACCACAATGCGCAGCCAACCGGCTGATATTCCCGCAACGCGAGTGAGTTCATGCTCGGGGATGAAGACTTCGATCGTGCCATCGCGGTTGAGTCCGCCGGTGTTGTCTTGGCGCTTTGCGACCGGGTACCAGTCCTGGCCATTCCACGCCTCAATCACATAGGGGGGATTGAGTGGATCGATACCGATACCTTCAATTGTTGGACTGCCCGTGAAAGTTAGCCGCACCAGACAGTGGGGGGTGGTCTGTGTCAGGCCAATGTAGAGGGCATCGGAAGGGACCGGCACCGGAGAAAATGCCTCAAAGCTCCGTCGCATGGCTCGAGCCTCTTGGTGCGACTCAAATGGTCCATCGGTTTGTTTGGTCAACACTGTCCCCACGCTCACCGTGGGAATCGTGAGATCGAGCATCGTGGCGAATGTGACGGGCGGCGCAGGCGTGGTTCGCGGATTTGAAACCAATGTCCCCTTGGGAAGCACGACATCGACTTCTTGGGAGATCGACAGCAGGAATTCCAAGCGGGTCGCGGCCGCCCCGGGTGGGATCAGGTGCTCACCAAGGAGCTCCAAGAACTTCACGTAATGCAGATCCGGTACCCGATTGAGTCGGTAAATGAGTTGATCGGTCATGTAGGCAAACGTCTCAATCAGGGTGACACCGGGATCGGCAACATTGTGATCGGTCCAGTTTGGATTACGCAGCTGCACGAGACGCTTGGCCTCGTCAACTAAATCCTGAAAACCGCGATCATCTAGGTTCGGCGCGGGAAGGGTCACGGGTCTACCTCCTGAGGAATTACATAGAACGGCACGAGAAGATTTCGGGGGTCATAGGAACCCTTGAGTTGATAGCGAATGTTGATCCAGATTTTGGTCGGATCATTGTCATAGGAGGCAATCACATCGATGACATCTGCGCGCGGTTCCCAGCGGATCAATGAGTTGCGAACTTCAACTTGAATGCGACTGAGCAACTCCAGGGTTCCCGGCTCGAATAACATGTCGTGAATACCGCACCCAAATTCGGGGCGCATGGGGCGTTCGCCGTAGGCGGTACCCAGAATCAATCGCATGGCGCGTTCGACATTCGCGTCGCCACTGACAACTCGGAATCCACCCTGGGGGGTCATGGCCCAGGGGTAGGCAAAGCCTGATCCGGTAAATCCTGCATCTACTGTGTTCAATTCAGTTTCACCACCGCTCCCTTGATGGTGACGGCGCCGCCTGCTTTGAGGTTGAGGGCTGCGGATGCGTCCACTGAAACAGTGGTTCCCTTCAACCTAAGGCTCGAGTCTGCCGTCACGTTGACATTGGGCGCCTTGACATCAATGCGGCTCTTGCCTTGCACCTTGACCGACGCAGCTGCATCAATGGTGACGTCCTTCGCTTTGATCGTGGCGTCTTTTTCCGTTGTGACCAGCACCTTAGAGGCGCTATTTATGATGACATCGCGATCACCCTTCGTTGTGATCGTGATGCCCTTCTTGGCATCGAGCACAATTGAGCATGAGTCGCCATTGGTTGCCTGAAGGGTGATGCTGGATGAGTCACTTGAGTCGTCGAATAACAGTTGGTGACCGGCCTTTGTGGTGAGTGCCGCGATCACCGGCTGACCGTTCTCAATCACTTTGGTGTTGGGAATCTTTGCGGTGGAGTTACCGAATACGCTGCCCAACACGAAGGGGGAATCCAGTTGTCCATTTTCGAAAGCAACAACGACTTCGTCCTTGGGTCTGGGCATCATTTGGAAACCAACTTTTTCGCCCGCACCCAACTGCATCACGCGGGCCCAATCGGTGACGTAGTCCTTACTCAGCCAGGGGAGGGTGAGCCGCACCCGACCGAGGCTCTTGGGGTCCTTGATGTCACTGACTATTGCCGGATAAATTCCGTAGAAGCGTTCCGCGGGTTTGGCATTTGTCGCTAAGGAACCGAGGTTGCGGTCATCAAGACCGGTGCAAAACACTTCGGTGGTGAAGCCACCTTGGCTCGGGTCAAACACGTGCACCACACCGCTCACGGTGTGAATCCCCGATAGGTCACCGCAATCTTCAAGTTTGATCAGCCGATTGAGTTTTACTAACGGAGTTCCTCGAACAATTAGGTCGACGTCGATTGCGCCACCGGCTTGCCGAGTTGCTTCACCCTTAGCGGCGCGGTCAGCTTGGGCGCGGGTGAGGGCAAAGGTCTCAAGGGAGGTAATCCGGCCAGCCTTCTTCGAAGCGACGAAATTGTCTAGCTTCGCCGTTACTCGATCACCGGAGCCCAGTGATTCATCTCCCGATGCTGATTGCCCTTTCATGTCGTCCCAGCCTGGAATCGCAACGGATCGCGGTACGCCAACACTGGTCACACTTGCACGCACAGATTTAATGCGTCGGTCGCCGATTTTGAAAACGGTATCTTTGTCAACACTGCCCGCTGCTTTTTTGGGCGGCCCAAAAAACAGTTGGGTGTTGCCAACGGTCATTTGGGTAAAGACCCGCACGAAACACACCCAGCCCTGCTCACGGGCCATGCGAACTAAGAAATCCCAGTCAGTTTCATTTGATTGCACGACAAATGGGTGACGGGTTCCTGAAGTAGTGACATCGCCACCAATGAGTCCGGCCAGGCTGTAGTCACTGGCGATCTTTTTTGCGATCTCGCCGTAGGTCATGTCCTTGAACGACCGGGTTTTACTCGCCGCCATCATTTCGTAGCCACTGTCGTACGCGCGAAGAATAAGTCGAGTGCCATTGCCGGGATCGGTGCGGAATTCCCGGCTGGCGATTGTGCCTCGAAAAACAATGTCGCCGGCGAGGTCACCCAATCCGTAACCGAATACCGAGATCGTGCTACCGATTCGGCTGCTGTAGCCGCCAAAGGAGTTCACGTCCTGGGGACCACGCTTGATTTCGATCTCACACACCCGAGGCATGTTGAGTGCGGCATCGACACTAATGCGGGCAACCTGGGCCTGTTCTTCGTCTGAGATGTGCTTGCGGTCCCAGAGCAATCGAAGATTCGCCCCGGGTTGGTCATAAGAGTTTCCAAATAGGCTCGCCATTAGTAGTCCTCCTCGACTCCGGGGATTTCGTCGTCGTCGCCTTCAACGATCACGGTCCCACCTTCGCCACGCTTGGGCAGGTCAATGGGTGAGGGGAGCAGTACCTTGCGACCGGCGGGGATTCGCATCGGGTCATCGATTCGATTGTGTTGAGCGATGTCACGCCAGTGCTG
>CAITYI010000360.1 GCA_903896585.1 uncultured bacterium | reverse complement strand
GTTGCCGCTGTTTCGCGATGACCTGGATCTGTGCTGGCGAGCACATCGCATGGGCGAACGCGTGCTCATTGCACCGGAAGCCCAAATGCATCATCGCGAGGCCTCGGCACATGGCCGGCGAACCACGACTGGAACAACGGATCTTCTTGTTCAAGATCGGGAGGCTGCGGTTCACGTCCTATTGGCGCACTCCTCAGGGGTTCGAGGATTCTTTCTCGGGTTGCGATTGTTCTTTGGAAGTGCGGTCAGAGCCGTGGTGTACGCCATTGGTAAGGACCTGACCGCGGCCCGAGGTGAAATCACCGCGGTTTTCCGAGTCATCACCCACCCGGGGAAAATCAAGAATTCGCGCACCCTGATCCAAAAGAGTGCAACGGAACCGGCATCGGTTGTCAATCACCTTCGGCCAAGTACATTCGAACAACTTCGGGCAGTGTTAGAGACGGCAACCGGATTAGCCACCACGAGCAATACGTCGACACCCACGTTGAGTGCGCTGGATTCCGGGCCGGTGGACGACGATGCCGCCTTCCTCGATCAGTCATCGAGTGGTTTTCTATCTCGTGTTATTCGTAAGCCAAGTGTTATTACCGTCACCTTGCTGACCATCATCACCGTGATCGCCACCCGTTCACTCTGGTTAGGCGATGGCGTCATTCAAGGTGGTGCGCTTCTGCCAAGTCCGTGGGGTGCTTCAGATCTATGGGCGTTCTACTTCGATGCCTGGCACAATGTGGGACCCGGATCCACGGCCGATTCCCCACCATATCTGGTGGTTATCGCATTACTGGGAACCTTATTACTCGGTAAGGCGACTTGGGCGGTGCAGATCGCGCTGCTCCTTGCAATACCCCTCGCCGGCTGGTCTGCCTACTTCGCATCACGTGCCATGATTCCAAGCAAAGGAATCCGGCTTTGGGGTGCGGTGACTTATGCACTGGTTCCGGCCATGACCGGAGCTCTCGCACAAGGTCGAATCGGGACGGCCGTCACCGCAATCCTGTTGCCATTTGCCATCAGATCAATGTTTCGAACAGGGCAACCTGGCGCCACGTATCGCCGCGCCGCAGGATCGGCATTGCTACTCGCGGTGGTTTTGGCATTCACCCCCGCTGTGTGGCTGATTGGTGTCATTGCGATCGTTGTTGCCCTCGCGATTTTCCGGGACACCCTTCGCACGAATTATCGGCAATTTCTCATTGCGATCATCGGCTCATTTATTGCGCTCATGCCATGGAGTTTTGGTCTAATCCGTCATCCAGTGCGTTTTCTCTTGGAGCCCGGTTTAGATGTCTCCAGTTTGACCGACCCCAATATTTCCATGCTCGATGTGATTTTTTTGCATCCCGGCGGTCCAGGGATGACTCCATTAATTGTCTCTGCCGGGATTGTGTTGGCGGCATTACTTGCACTTTTGCGCACGGATAGGCGGGCGGTCGTTCTCACCTGGTGGGCATTTGCTGGGATTGCGGCGCTCACTGCGCTGGTGCAGGTCCTGTTCCTCTTCACCCCACCGGGCCAAACAGTTGAAATTCGCACCTGGCCTGGCCCGGCGACCTTGGTCATCTCGCTTGCGCTCATTGCGGCGGCGGCGCTTGGGGCTCAAGGATTGCGCACCCGATT
>CAITYI010000359.1 GCA_903896585.1 uncultured bacterium | reverse complement strand
TTCGCCGTGGATAACCCCCACTGGTTCTCCATCATGTTTAGTGGGGTGAAAGAACGCCAGAAACCACCGTACATGGAGTCGTCCATGGAGTATCTCAAAAACATTTTCACCTTGAACCGAGGAATCACAATCGAAGATCATGCGTTGACCGAAGATGTACTTCTCGCATCAGTGCACGGAATTGCCGCGTTGGTAGTAGAAGGTCGCATGGATCGCGATCGAGTCCCCGCCGCCATTGAAATTCTCAGCACGCTGATGATGGGCCCTGACGAAGCCACCCCTGTCGAAACCGGTCCTCGATCATGACTCGGCAAATACTTGCCACCAGTGGCGGTTTTATTGCCCGCACCGCCACCGGCGGCCACAAGCCAGCCGGACTCATGCTGCGAGCTTTGGAACTTACGGGCAAAGAACGACCCCGCGTCACATTCATCATGACGGCCTCAGCCGATGACCCTCAATATCTGGCAACCATGTACTCCGCCATGTCTGGGCTTTCCTGCGATGTTGATCACCTATCACTTTTTACCATGCCCAACCACAACCCCGCCGAGATCATTGGCAAGAGCGACTTGATCTGGGTGGGTGGCGGCAGTGTGGTCAATCTTTTGGCGGTGTGGCGGGCCCACCAACTCGATCACCTCCTCCACGATGCCTGGGACCAAGGAACCGTGTTAGCAGGTGTGAGTGCTGGTTCGATCTGCTGGCACACCGGAGGACCCACCGACTCTTTTGGCAAAGAACTCAAGCCGGTACTGAACGGACTTGCCCTACTGCCCTATGGCAATGGAGTGCATTACGACTCTGAACCAGGCCGCCGTCCACTCGTGCACGAACTTGTTCGCACTGAACTTCTCCCGCTCACCTACGCCACCGATGACCACGTGGGAATTTTGTATTCCAACACCGAGGCAACTGAAGTGATCGCAGACAGTGAAGTGAACCCCGAGACGGGTCCTGCTGCCTACCGGATTGAAAAAGTTGGCTCAGATGTAATTGAGACTCGAATCCCAGTGGGCTTAATTACCCATTAACGATTCTGCACACCCGCAAGAAACTCGGCAATGCACACCGCTACCAAGCGAACCGTTCTGGCATCGGCTGAATCAGCCTGTGCATCTACCTCGGTGAAGTCAATGGAGCCCACGCGCGGATCCGATCCAAATAGGTACACCAATTTTCTCAGCTCCTGGGCGCTCAGACCACCCGGTGCTGCGGCCGGACATGCGGGAACTACAGATCGATCACACACATCCACATCAATATCAACATGGATAGGGCCGCCATCAGCACCCGCAACGGAAAGTGCTCGTTGAACAATGTCTTGGAGATGATCTAGTTTCACCGCGTCGCGGGGAATGACCGTGATCTGATGTTCCCGGGCCCTGCGTGCATATGCGGGTGAATTAGAAAAATCGGCAATTCCAATTTGCGCAATATTTTTACCAGGCAGACCTGATTCAATCAGCCTTTGCACCGGGGAACCATTGCTTTTCCCATCGCGTAAATCGTGGTGAGCATCGACGGTCACCAATCCAGCTGTCGCGATTCTGTCGCCCCACAGGCCTTTTGCTACCGAGTAGGTAATGGAGTTGTCTCCACCAATTGCAATCACTGTTTTACTGCGAAGCGTTTCCATTGCAGTAAAGACTCGCTGTTCACCTTCAGCGTGATCGGGTGAATCGACATCAGGTGCATCGTAAATATTGAATTGGCTCACATCAGTGTCGTAAGTCCAGGAATAGGTGGAGTACTTTTTTAAGGCGAACCGAACTGCAGCCGGCGTGGTGTGAGCGTTTGTTGGGCTGATGGAAGTTTCATGTGCCGGAACACCAATGAGTGCAACACTTGCGTTCTGATCGGCCGTCAACAGATCAGAAATTCGGGGCCATAGAGGATCTTCCATGTTATTTACCGACCCATTTTCTACTGCATTCATGGATTGTGCCCACCAATTCTCTGTGTCAGCGTGTGTGCGGAGTCTTGCACAACCTTAATCACGGATTTCTCATGCGGGGGCGACATGGATGCATCGCGGTAAGTGATACCAATAGCAGCGACCGGTTGGCTTAAGTGATCGAATACGGCGCAGGCGATTGATGAATACCCCGGACTGATGAATCCCGCTTCATGGGAATATCCCTGCGACTTCTCCAGACTTAACAGTGCGCGTAGTGCCGATAAATTCTGCGGACCATTGCCCGTGCGATCGGTGAATGCAGATGGACTGGGGAAGAGCGCCCTGACTTGCGAATCTGCCAGGTGGGCCAGCATGGCTCGACCTGAAGCGGTGAGATTCGCGGGAAGTCTCACCCCAACATCTGTCACGAGGGTGATACTCGAACTCGGAGACTCCTTCAGTAGATACAGAGTGTCATTGCCTCGAAGAATCCCCACATGACCGACAACTGCGCCAATCCCTTTCAATTTTTTAACGGCCTCTGTCAATAACGGACGGGCGCGTC
>CAITYI010000358.1 GCA_903896585.1 uncultured bacterium | reverse complement strand
GTGTTCTCACCTCTCATGGGTGGGATTGCCTTGGAGGCACCCATGTATCAAGCGATGCTGTGGCCACCAGCCATGATTGCTGCGGTCCTACTTTTCAGCACGCTGCGAGTTCAGCAATGGTGGATTTACGTCCTCAGCATTGCCGTCATCATTGGTGCAGGCGCATTACAACCGACTCTCACATTCGCGGTCGGTGCCGCAGTAGCTCTGGGCATGGTCCTCGCCGGGGTGATCACCAGTCAACGCACCACAGTTCTGGCACTGGTGGCGGTAACAGTGTTTTTTGCAAGCGCTCAACTCCTTCAAAATTCCAGAACCGACCTCGGCCTGTATTTCCTCAGCCCTTATTCCTGGGCGTTCGCTCCGAATCCAATTGCCGAGAAGGTCAGCACCGCCATTGAGGTTCAAGAATGGTTACTTGCCAACACAACTAACAAGGATCAAATCCTCACCTGGGTGGATGGCACTTGGACCGAGGGTGACCGGGAACTGTATGCGGTCGCTGCCATGCAACTGTGGGGCGAGAACCGACTCACCCTCGAGCCAACAGTAGATGACTACGCGCGCGCAATTGTGGATCAAGTGGAGCCAACCGTAATTGCTCTGTATGGCCGCGATCAAGATTCGATCACCACAATGCTCGAATCATTGAATGAAAACAATCTGCCTGCAGGTGATCCCCAGTGCATTGACTTCTCCTGGCCTGCCGCCAGTAACTCTGCTTTTCCCGCTGATGCAGGTATCGCGTGCGTCAGCCGACTAGATTTACCGTAATGACCAAAACTTCCGCCCGAGCAATTCTTCAGGATGCTGGGATCGCAGCTGCGCTCACCACCGTGCTGATTCTCTATGTCTTTGTGCCCATTGCGAGTCAGTTCACCCAGCCGTGGGGGGCCGGAGACATGTTGAGCACATATGTCGCCGCGGACAACTGGGGAATTTTCGCGTATTCGCCCACCTCCGAATACGGCTATCCGCTCGGAATGAACATTAATTACTTCCCTGGACTCGACATCACGACAAACCTATTCAGCAAAGTAATAAACGTGATCTCCGGGAATCCGTTTCTCGGTGTCAACTTGATGTTGTTTCTGAGTTTCCCCGTGACCGCTGCATTCGCAGTGATTGCCCTGAGACTGGTGAATTCACGTGGCGTGATTGCCATCATGTTGGCCACCGCCTTCGCATTAATCCCGTACCACTGGGGTAGAGGCCTCGGTCACACCTACTTGGCCACCAACTACTCGGTGGCAACTGCAGTGATCCTGGCGCTGCTCATTGGAACGGGTAGGTTTCAACGAGCGCTCGCGAATCGCAACGCGCCTCGCCTCGTGGGCATTACTTTCCTGGCTGTTATCACCGCTTGGACGGGTGTGTATTACGCGATTTTCGCTCTGATTCTCATGACCGCAGCGGTCATCTGGCGCTTTGGTCAAGGCGACCGGGCTAAAGACCTAGTTGCCGGACTCATTCCAATCGTGGGAACCGGACTCCTCATCATTGCTGGCTTCCTCCCCGGACTTCTCACCACAATGAGTGACCCCCCATACGCCCAATTAAGTGAACGTCTCCCGTACGAGTCGGTTCTTTTTGCCGGAATACTCGCCGCCGCGTTAATCCCAGCCCCCGTTTTCACCTTTGGTTTTCTCGAGAAATACAACTCAACTATTACAGATGCCGTCAATGCGGCTCCTGCATTTGAAAACCGGGTGCTAACAAACTTCGGCACAATTGTCACCGCGGTTGCTTTTCTGCTGTTGATTATTGGGTTGCTGATGCGTGCTCGCAACGCTAGCTGGAAGAAATCAACAACGCAGCTTCCTTTTGTCACTTATTTGCTCGCGGTGTCAACCTTGTTCTTCATTCCTTGGGGATTGAATTACCTGTTCGCTGGAATTGTCACGGCACAGATCCGAGCGTGGAACAGATTCCTCCCAGTGATTTTGTTACTTGCCATTCTCGCTGCCGGAATCGTGTTGAGCAGATTCACCAAACGCAGCATTGCTCTCACGATTGCTGCTGGAGGAATTGCCGCAACATTCATCAACTCGGTCATGCCCTTTGCCATCATTTACAAGGTGAGCGCTGCCCAAACAACGGAGGAAGCAGCCCAAGCCAAGAACTACACCGATGCGATCAACGCGGCTATTCCTGAATCCTGT
>CAITYI010000357.1 GCA_903896585.1 uncultured bacterium | reverse complement strand
GGGATTGTTGAAGAAATTAGAAAGTTGGGCCAAGGAAATGCTGAATTACTCAAAGCAGTAGAGGAACTCAGCACGAGACTGATGACATCTGAGGTCGAGCAGGACAAGTTGATGCAAAAGGTCAAGGCCGCGGTCAGCACGCTGCCAACACGGCATCAAGGAAAGTTCGCCAGCCTCACTAGTTAAGCGTGATTTGAGTAATTGGATCGTCACTCATTGGTTTTGAAATACTCTGAAACGCTCCGCCAGCCGCTCGCGGTCAGGTTGCTTCGATTTGGCCGGTGGAATCCAAAGTGATCGCATGTCCATTTCTTTGATCCCATGCTCGAGCATCGGTCCGTCTACTTCTTGAAGAATGTCCTCACGGATATGAACTTTGTAGTCAGGATCGATTCCCACAATGTTGATGTCGTAGGCCGTGTGGTGGATCTTGCACAAACTCAAGCCGTTCGTTACCGATGTGGATGAGTCTGCATCGCGGTCAGGGGTGATGTGAGCGGCGTCCAAAAGTCGGCCGTGGGCTAGAGTGCAGATTGCACATTTGGTTTCATATGCAGAAATGACTTGGGCCCTAAAGGCAGGTTGGTGCAGGCGTTGCTGCATTAATCTTTCAGCGTACTTGCGCTCGATTGGTGATTCCGATTGCGAGGCGACGGCCAGGGCTCTGTCGGGAGCCATCAAACAGTAACGCTCACTGGGAAAATCGTTGATGATGAAGACCCGGTAGGGAACGTAATCCCCTGTTGCCTGTTGGCGAAACCACAAGAGTGGTAGTTGCAGTTGCATTGCTTTGCGAAGCTTGGAGTTCTTTCCCTCAGTGCTGCCGGATTGGTAGTCGTATCGCCAGAGACCACCTTGAACTTCTTGGTCATCGTACTTACCTGAGAGTGTCGTGTTGATGGAGAGAGTCGCTCGCAGTGGTTCTGCAAAAGGCCAGGATGCTCCGGGGTTCCAGATCCCTCCCTGGACATCAATGACTCTTATGTCTTTACCGGCGTAGGGGAAATTGCCAAGTTCGTAACGCGAGAGCATTCCATCGGAAGAGTTAGCGTGGGAGATGACCTTGTCGATCAAGTCATCTCGGAATGATTGCTCTTCCTCAATTGTCCACACGTTGTCAGCTTAAGCAGTGTGTGCATGGATATTGCGTTAATCACAAAATTTATGACTCGCCTGAGAACACTCGAGGATTTCGACGGGTGTATTTGAACCCCGAGCCAAAACAGTCCGGATTGCCCGATAAAGTTCCGTTCTGAAACATGGTCGTACATGCTGGGTTATGCACAACGGTTCTGCAACACTCGAAATGACTTAGGTTCAGGGATCAACCCACTGAGTTGCATAGCGGTGCGCTAAAGCACAATCTGGGTTTAGATAAGCCTTTAAGGGTTCCGGCCCGATACAGTTAACCCAAATTGAAATATATGGGGGTTTTCATGGCACAGCAAAGTATCAGTACTTTCAGGCGCTCGTGTGTTTTTGTTTTTTGCGTCTCATTGGTTTTTGGGTTGTACCTGCCCTCCGCGCAAGCGACAATGCAAGGCATTCGATGGGACTCTGAGGGATTTGCCGAGATATCGGCACCTCCATTCACGCTTAGTTTTGAATTACCCGACTACTCCAATCCGTCGGAGATTGACCGCGAAGGCACGGTTCGGGTTGATTTAAGTGCGGAAATCGACGTTGAGGTTTGTGCTGCAACGATCAAGGCGACGCCACTCAGAGATGGAATCCCTGTTGGAGATTCTGCGTTTCTGGACGCAACCGAAACGTTCGAATTTGTTGCAGTCTGGTTTCCTGTCATTGCTACACCCGCAAAGTACGAGATACTAATTGATGCAAGTTATGAAACTACCCCCTCCACCCTATGCTTTTCTGGAACGCGAGTATCGACTCCTTTCACAACTACCATCGGGCTATTTGAAATTAACAAACCACTGCCAGGACCGCCGAGTACCCGGCCGGTAACTGTGACCAGTAGTGGCCCGCACACTCTTGTAGCGAACACTAGGGGCAAATCCCGTCCCATTCCAATCATCTTCACAGTCAAAGATCCCGAGAAGCGGTCCGATCTTTTTCAGTCGATTTGTATGGGAGATGTTTATGACTGTTGGTTTGAGGATTCGATACTAAAAGCTTCATCATCAACTCAGCGCACAGCCACAGGTTGGACGCGCACATGGGGCTTTTGGTGGGAACGTGCATCGCCTTCAAGTTGCGTCAGCTATTACTGGAACCAGCCGGATGTGAGTGTGATCTTATTAATTTCAAATTCTGATGGAAAGATACTCGGACGTAAAAAACACGTTGTGAAACTCACTTGTAGCCGATAGTCGCAAATAGAGCCGCCGCAGTCTCTATTTCGATCACTCCAAGTCAAACAAGCGTGCGCTGCATGCCCACCATAAAGTGTCAGATTTTGACGCGGTGATTGTTGACTCCAGTATTGATCCTGTTGATTTGACCCAACTCGAAGTCACCGGCGTGGAAATAATCGCGGCGCAGGTGCCCGCGCACTCTAAGTCTTAGTGCTTACTCAGGCTACGTAGGACATGGATTTTCGACTGGTGGTGTGCCAACCGCCGCAGGCATCGCATGGGTAGGTGCGGATTTCACTGCGGTGTGAGTGCGTGCCGAATTCGGCGGCGCGGGAGCGGGAAATGCTGGCGTGGTGGAGAACCTGTACGGCACTCTTGTGGGCCTGGCTAGCTTGTCCACAGTCTGATTTTGCCGGTGTTTTTGGGTTTGTTGCGCCGATACCGTCGGTGCTGTTGAGGTTGTTTGTTGGTGCACTGTTGCCCCTTGGTCCCTGACCTAGGTCCTCGAGTCCCGTGGAGGTGTGCGGGAAGTCTGTCGAGGGGATGGGGGGTGATGGGAAGGATGAAACCTTCACCTAAAGAGGAAGGCCCAGCCAATTGGCTGGGCCACCTCAAAAGGTTTGCTACCAACAAGCAAACCTTAACACGGGCTGGAGTGATCGCGTCAAGTCTTGCATTGCGTGAATTGCTCCGGTGGCTGCTCCACTTGATCAGGGATTGAGTGGTTGGTCGGGTGGTGGCGGCTTCTGTCGTCACCACCTCCGGCCTGCATGCGTGGGTTTCATACATGGTTGTGGTGAATGTCAGACCCCGGTGAGAGTCTGTGATTGCTCGAGAAAGTGCCGTTAAGCCCTCCGGTTTGGCACTTGCCAACCGCCCCCTCGGGACGGTGGCTCTGGAGGAAGAGCAGCCCGAGTTTCATCTTTAGTTTCGTGCTGATGAGTCCACTCTCGGGAAGGTCGAGTTGGGGAGGTTGTTATTACTGATTCTCAAGGGGGAAAGAAGTTTTTGTTCAGCACGGAGGGTGTTGATTTTTCTGACGACTCCGCGGTTGAGGATTTTGCCCGCACTGTGTGGGAGAAGTTCGTGAAAGCGAACGGGGAGGAAAAAAATGACACATCAAAAGAACAGTGAATTCGAAACGGAGCCGAACATTCGGCTGACCCCGCGGTATTTCGGGGCGGTGGTGTACGCCTCAGGGTTGCATGCGGGACAAACACGCAAAGGGACATCGATTCCTTATATGAGTCACCTGCTGGGTGTTTCCTCCCTTGTTATTGAGGCTCTGGGAGATGAAGACCAGGCGATTGCTGCGCTGCTGCACGATGCCGCCGAGGATTGCGGGGGAGAGCCGCGGTTGGTGGAGATAGATGCAATGTTTGGT
>CAITYI010000356.1 GCA_903896585.1 uncultured bacterium | reverse complement strand
TCCCTTCGCCAACACCGAGCCCAAGTGAACGGCCTGCCGCGGTGTCACTTCCACCTAGCCCTAACACCAGCTGGTCACCGTCTCCTGTCAATTCTTCTGCAACCCTCGGTGACCCCGATCGGTTTTCGAGCCCCGCAGCAACTGCCACAGCAACACTGGTGCCAATAGTGACTCCTGAAGCAACCACACTTGAAACCACGCGAATAACACCAAAGGTGCAACACCCAGTAAAGCCCGAAGAAGGATCTTCGCAACCGGGCCCGGCCACCTGGTCAACTCCGGCGCCACTGGCCGGCTGGCATCCACCCCGGTTGGGTGTGGGGGAAACTAACATTGCCGCACCGAAGCTGTCGAGTGGCGGGCGCGCTGATGTGACGGTTATGTGCACGCCAAGTGCGGCCTGCAGCGCGGCCGGCAGTTTCCTGTCCATCGCCCCAGAGGCTTCCATGGTGTCGGTGACTTGGAGCGCCCCGGCCCGCAATAATTGGCGCTCCTGGTCCGTATCGCGTTCGTATAAGGCGCCACCTGCGGGCTAACTGTCAGACCATCGGCCTACCCTGCCTGCATGAATCAGGTGGAGGTGTCATCGTGGTCGCTTTTATTGCTCTCCTAGCTCTACTAATCCCAGTTGGTGTGATCGTCGGAGTTACCGCACTGACCGTGGGCATCGTCAAGGCGATCGTTCGAGCATCGCGTCGATCTCAAACGACTACACAAAGCCCCATGGGGGAAACTGATTTAACCCCCTTGGAGGACCAGGAGTTCCACCGGATTGTTGCCCACGAATGGCCGACCGACTCTGGATCGAGTCAACAATAAAGCGCAAGTTCTGCCCCGCCTCGAATTGGCGCCCGGCCCGAACATAAGGGCGGGTCACTTCCGGGGGGAAAGCGACCCGCAACACCTTTGTACCCACAACTCGACGTGTCCAAACATCGAATATCCGCACCACTGCAGGATTGACCGTGAGGCTGGCCCGCATCACGGTCTTGGTCGACTAAGAACCGGTAACCGAACTCGGAGCAGACCCTTTGGTACACCCACCTTGTCCGCCGGCGAGATTCGGATATCTCGGCGTCGGTAACATAAATCTCGAAGTGAGTAACGGTGGGGGGTGAAGCATGGCGGCGCGACTCGGAACACCATCACTTGCGACAACGCATCCTGCCGTTGCCCGACAAGCCCTGTTCGACGCGACCACCGTCACGGCATCCAGCCACAAGAAGCTGCTCTGGCGATGCGACCGCAACCACGAATGGCAAGCAGTCGTTTCAAGTCGAACTCGCGGGTCAGGGTGCCCCTTCTGCGCCAACAAGGCAGTCCTCCCCGGCTACAACGACCTTGAGACAACGAACCCCGAGTTGGCAGCAGAGGCACAGTTCGACGCACGCACCATAACGAGGTCCAGCGGCAAGAAGTTGCCCTGGCGATGCGCGTCTGGACACGAATGGACCGCCACCGCCGCAGACCGTTCCAGCGGTCGAGGGTGCCCGTTCTGCGCTGGCCAGGCTGTGTTGCCCGGCTTCAACGACTTGGCCACAACACATCCCCGCCTAGCAGCGGAAGCCTTGTTCGATCCGACCGCCGTGACGGCCGGCTCATCGAACAAGAACCTGCCGTGGCGATGTGCGCGAGGCCACGAATGGCTGTCAACAGCCGCCAATCGGAAGGCAGGGAACGGCTGCCCTGTCTGTAGTGGCAAGTCCGTGCTGCCCGGATACAACGATCTCGCGACGACACGGCCCGACCTCGCGGTTGATGCGCTGTTCGACCCCACGACGGTCACGCAATTCAGCAACAAGAGCGTGGACTGGCGGTGCGCTCGCGGCCACGAATGGTCCGCGCGAGTGAGTGAACGTAGCAATGGGAACGGCTGCCCTGTCTGTAGTGGCAAGTCCGTGCTGCCCGGATACAACGATCTCGCGACGACACGGCCCGACCTCGCGGTTGATGCGCTGTTCGACCCCACGACCGTCACGCAGTTCAGCCACAAGAAGCGCCCGTGGAGATGCGCCAAGGGGCACCAATGGACCGTGACCGTGAGCAACCGAAGTGCCGGGAACGATTGCCCCATCTGCGCCGGTCAAGCGGTGCTAGCCGGATACAACGACCTCGCGACGGTCAACCCCGACCTCGCGGCGGAAGCGGAGTTCGATGCCACGACGGTGACCGCGGGGTCAAGCCAGATTCTTCCGTGGAGATGTTCGTTGGGGCACGGTTGGCGGGCGTCAGTATCGAACCGGGCAAAGGGAAGGGGTTGCCCGTTCTGCGCTGGCAAGGCCGTGCTGCCCGGCTTCAACGATCTGCAGACGACCCACCCGGACTTGGCTCGTGAGGCGCTATTCGACCCGACAACGCTCAACGCTGGCAGCAACAAGCGTGTTGCGTGGCGATGCACTCTGGGGCACGAATGGTCGGCAGGGGTCAACAGTCGATCTGGCGGAAACGGTTGTCCCTTCTGCGGTTCACGAGCGGTGTTGCCCGGCTTCAACGACTTGGCCACCGTTCGCCCTGACCTCGTGGCGGAGGCGTTGTTCGATCCGACGACCGTCACGCAGTTCAGCCACAAGAAGCGCCCGTGGAGATGCGCAGAAGGCCACGAGTGGAGGTCAACCGTCGCCAACAGGACCAACATGGGAAGTGGATGCCCTGTTTGTGCTGTGTCGGGGTTTAATCCTGGGGACTCTGGCTGGCTCTACTTGATGCGTCACCCCGAATGGCTTCTCCTACAGGTAGGTATTACGAATCACCCCGACCGCCGGCTCAATAAGCATGCGAGTAATGGTTGGGAGGTCCTGGACATTCGTGGACCCATGGATGGTTTCTTGACTCAACAGTGGGAGGCATCAATTTTGCGATGGTTGAGTTTTCGCAACATCGCTCGCGCATCTTCCGGTACCAGTCAAATTCCCGATTTTGACGCCCCAAATTCCGGTGAGGCGTGGCAGGCTTCTGATTTTAATGTGACGTCGTTACGCGAAATCATGGATCTGGTCGAAGCAGATGAACAATGATTGGAAACACGGATCCGATCACGGCGCCCCAGCTAAAGGTGGGCTCACCGGAGTTCGAGTTAGCGTGTAGACCGAGGCTTCGGCGCGTGGCGGATTGCACTCCCTCAGCCACGCGGTCAGCTACCTACGTGCGAAGCGGTGCAACATCTTGAGACGGAATCCCCTTCAAACGTGTGTACTATTGGGGAAATTGAACATGGGCTAGCCTTGAGTAATATCTAAATGTCAGACCATCGGCCTAGCCTGCCTGCATGAGTCAGGTGGAGGTGTCATCTTGGTCGCTTTTATTGCTCTGCTAGCTCTGCTAATCCCAGTTGGCGTGATCGTCGGAGTTATCGCACTGACCGTGGGTGTCGTCAAGGTGATCGTTCGCCCGTCGCGTCGATCTCAAACAACTATGCAAAGCCCCATGGGGGAAACTGATTTAACCTCCTTGGAGGACCAGGAGTTCCACAGGATTGTTGCTCACGAATGGCCACCCGACTCTGGGTCGAGTCAACAATAAAGCGCAAGTTCTGCCCCGCGTCGGAGTTGGCGCCCGGCCCGGGCATAAGGGCGGGTCACTTCCGGGGGGAAAGCGACCCGCAACACCTTTGTACCCACAACCCGACGTGCCCAAACATCGAATATCCATTCCGCGGGAAATTGACGGTGAGGCCGGCCTACCTGACCGCCCCTCGGTCAGAGCATAGGAACGACCCATTTGATCCAGGTGCCTCACCGCGGACCACTACTGTGAGGGTGCAATGCCTCATACACCTGCCTGTCGGGGGAAAACGATGTTTAACGCTCAGCAAAAACTTACATGGAGTGATGCTGGGGCCCCTACGGGATTGACCTTAAGCGATATCTATGTAGGGTCGGATCCGATCGGGATCGGCGCATTCCAGGTGGCAGTGGCAGAAGCCATGTCACCTCCTTCGAGAGAAGTCTTGAAAAGGCTTTTTAAAAGCCGTAAGGGCAACACCAATATTCAGTTGGTTGTCATGGCAATTGTTGGCGAACGGGCATGGCTCTTTGGACCGGATGAAGCTACTTCTGTAATTGAAGCGATGCCAATCAGTCAGGCAACTCGACTAGTGCAGTCTGCTTTGGATGAGCCAGACGCACTTGCTGCATACGCTCGAATTGGGCAGTTACGCCGGGCAATCGAAACAACCGGTATCAGTGGTTTCACGAACAACGGACTGTTCGCAAGTCATCACATTCGTGAAAACGTTCCGAATCGTTCCGACTGGGCGGCAGCTTCAGTCAAGTCATTACCCTTGCTTTCGAAAAGGGGAGAAAAGCTGATCCAAGAACTGGGCTTCACCGCAGCGCGGCATGCCGCAAACGCACTACTGTTGCGCGGACAAACCTCTGCTCCGCAAGCGATAGCAGTGTTATTGGATGAGTCAGAACAGTTCGATGGTAAGAGTCAACGCTTTCAATTGTCTCCAGTTGCCTGGGGTCTTAACGTTGCAGCGCGTGAAGATGTACCTTGGCTGATTGTTTTACGTAAAGATCAAATTCGGCTGTATCCAGCTAAAGATGGCGTCGGTGTCGGTCAAAAAGGCCAGTCGGATACCTACTTCGAAATCGATTTAGCCGCGTTAGATCAAGAAAGAGCAGGTTTGCTGACTCTGATTTTCTCAGCTGAAGCGCTAAAGGTAGGTGGCACAACTCAAGAACTGCTTGACGGTAGCTCGAGGTATGCGGCAGATCTAGGTGCACGACTTCGCGAGCGTATCTATGAATACGTCATTCCGGATTTATCGACTGCCGTCGCAGTCGAATTAGAAAAAACAGGGCAAGAACTCAACGTTGAAGGACTTCAACTGGCCTATCGCTTGACGCTGCGCCTGTTGTTTCGTCTTCTCTTTCAG
>CAITYI010000355.1 GCA_903896585.1 uncultured bacterium | reverse complement strand
GTTCGAGTGCGCCCGGCCATACGGAACGAGTTGAATGATGCCAAAGGTCAAGACACCCGAGGCCAACACAGCAACTACTCCCATGCGTCCGGCTGTAGAAGTTGCGATTGGCGCGTCTGCGGGTTGGCGGCGAGACCAGAGCACCCACAACAGCAGCGCTCCCGCTGCCACCATTCCCAACAGTGCGACCGTCAGGGCGGGTTGCATTCCGCCATAGATAGAGACCCCAATGGCCAGCAGAGCTAGCGCAACCCACACAACAGTGATGATGGGGTGAGATTTCACGGCGTGAAGAGCGGCCGCGAACAGATCAGATGGCTTGAGGGAAAGCTTGCGATTTGTCACGTTGCCATCATGCTTCATGAGCAGGCGAATTGGCCGGATTGCAGTGGCCATCTTCCGGATTTGAGGCGAAAGGCCCTGCGTGGCCTTTGGCTCGGCCGGGAAACCTTAAGTGGCTGAGTCTTGCGGCATAGCCAACTGGGCAAGCACGTATGAGTGGTCGCTGCCTGCCGAAACTGAATCCTCGTAGCTGTGCTCAACCTGCTGCACGGCGAAAGCCGGAGAGGCCATGATCGCATCAAAGCGATCAGCCACTTTGCGGGTCGTGCCGCGCACAAAGGTCACGGCAAGAGGTCCGAGTGGTCGACGAGAGCGAATCGCATCAATTCGGGCGGGGTCTTGGTGAAGCCAAGCTCGATATACGTCTTGCAATCCGTGACGCTCAGGGCCGTCATAGAAGAATTCGCTCACAGCTATTTGTGGGTCCTCTCCAGTTTTCGGGATTGCCGGAGAGTCAAACGGGTCATCGCAGGCCGTGTCGATCCAAGCGTTTCCATCTATTCCTACAACCACGTTGGGGCGGTCTTTCACCCATCGCTCCAGGGCCGCGTAGGTGCGGAGCTTGCGCTCGATTCGCATTGCCCTGTCCTGTCCCTTGCCGGCTGAATGCGGAGGGTGAACCGCCACCGCTTCAATCACGGTTCCGTCAAGAAGTTGGACTTGAGCCCATACCAGCGACTCAACCAGGGGGAGCGAGGCCTCACCAAACTTGGTCAGATCTGACTTGCTAACCGGGTCAAGCTCAGCCGATGGGATGAGGCCACTGCCAAGAATCTTGGCGCCGTTGCGGGCAAGGATGGCGCAGCCGAAATCCCTCACTCGCGTTGCAACTGCTTCCGGCTGTGGGTTGCTGGCCTGCGCTCTGAGTAACTCAACCCCACTGACCACGCTCACCCCAGGAATCCCAGAACGGATTGCATCAACCGCCTCGGGCGACACCTCTTGCAGCAGAGCGATTGACCAATCGAGGCCGTCTAAGAACTCCACCTTTTGTTTATTCCGGCTGTTCGTCCAGACACAGAAGTTCCAAGAAATCACTCCGAATGACATGATCGTTCCTTCCCTCTAGTCGGCGCTCAGTTACCGGACTTGTCAGACAGGCTCGCCGCGATACACGCATCCTGAGGTGCAGGTCTCTTTTACTTCGACTCTGGACAACATTGGAAGGGTTGCTTTGAGGCGTGTCCAGATCCATATGGCAAGCACCTCACTCGTGGGGTTCTCAAGGCCTGGAATCTCATTGAGGTAGTTGTGGTCGAGTACCTGCATGAGCGGCTTGAACGCGCACTTGAGGTCGGCGAAATCCTGAACCCATCCGGTTTCCTCGCCCATGGGTCCTTCCACTGCGATCGTTACCACGTACGAGTGCCCATGAAGGCGTGCACATTTGTGTCCCTCTGGGACGTTTGGGAGTCGGTGTGCTGACTCAAATGAGAACTGCTTGTTTGTTTCCATCACGGGATTCCTAGGTATTTGTGAGTCTGGACGCTTAGCCTCCAGCGTGGGTGTGACAGGCAGTAGTCGATTGCCTTTTGGGTGTTAGCAGCTTGGTCTGGGCCATCCATTGGCTGAAGGAAGAACTGGTCAAACTCCCAGAGTTCGAACTCTTCGGGGGCGGCTCCAATCTGAGGGAATACCACCTTCAGTTCGTTTCCCTGTCGGAGAATCCACTCGGCTCCACCCTTTGGACTGACACAAACCCAGTCGATCCCCTCAGGTGGGACAAGCGTTCCGTTCGTTTCAATTGCAATCTCTATCGAGCGTTCCTTGAACGCCTTCACCAGTTCGGCGTCTAGTTGGAGGAGTGGTTCCCCTCCGGTGCAGACCACGAATGGCTTTACCGCTGGGTCGCTCCAAGCCGCAAGCACCGCGTCAGCCAACTGGGCTGCGGACGCGAATTTTCCTCCGCCCGGGCCATCGGTTCCGACAAAGTCAGTGTCGCAGAATTGGCACACGGCAATGGAGCGGTGTTCTTCTCGCCCCGTCCACAGGTTGCAACCAGCGAACCTGCAAAAAACTGCAGGTCGTCCGGCGTTTACGCCTTCGCCTTGAAGCGTGAAGAAGAGTTCCTTAACGAGGTAACTCATGCTGGGGCACCCGAATCTTGATAGGGGGTTGGGTCAGGAATTCCTGCATCTAAGAAGCCTCGGCGCCGCAGCAGACATGAGTCGCAGCGACCGCAGGCGCTTCCCTGCGGCGAGGGGTCGTAGCAACTGATAGTCAGGCCGTAATCAATACCGAGTGTTGTTCCGGCTCGAATAATTTCCGCCTTCGTCATGCTAATGAGGGGCGTATGGATCGTCATCGAGGTTGAGCCTTCAACCCCTGCTTTAGTAGCTAGGTTCGCCATTGCCTCGTAGGCGTGAATGAATTCGGGACGACAATCGGGGTAGCCGCTGTAGTCCAGAGCATTTACTCCAATGAAGATGTCGGCAGCGCCAAGCACCTCGGCCCAGGCAAGCGCGAACGAAAGAAAGACTGTATTGCGAGCGGGCACGTACGTGACAGGTATGTCTCCGCCTAAGTCGGCTACCGATTCGTGCTTCGGCACTTCGATGTCTGCTGTTAGTGCTGAGCCGCCGAACACTCGGAGGTCGATCTCTGCGACGACATGCTTCTCAACACCAGCGAGCCGTGCGATGGCCTCGGCCGACTCAAGTTCAACGGCATGTCGTTGCCCGTAACTGAACGATAAGGCGTTGCAGGCGAAGCCCTGATCCTGGGCGATAGCGAGAACAGTCGTGGAGTCAAGTCCTCCGCTGAGTCGCACTACGGCGGGCGGTTTCAATGTAGATCCTCCGATTCGGGCCTAGAGATTTTCTGTAACTG
>CAITYI010000354.1 GCA_903896585.1 uncultured bacterium | reverse complement strand
GTCTTACCCGTGATTATTCGGTGCGCCCGCTCCGAGGCGAACTCGCGTACCGCTTGGCGACCGTAGGTTCGCTCCAGGAATTCGAGTGACTCGAGGGCTAAGTCGTTATACGACTGACGTAGTAGTTTCCGGCCCTGATCGCTCAGCGAGTATGAGGAACTGGGCCGGCCTCTGCGCTTGGTTGGGGAGGGTCCAAAAGGTACTTTATCGTGTACGTGTACGAGCCCCGCTTCTTGAAGGGCGCCAAGGGACCTGCGAACCGCCTGCGGACTGAGGTTCAATTCACGCGCCAACTCCACGGTGGTTGCCGTGCCATGAGTCAGAAGCACGCGGGCAACACGCTCTGCGGCCTCTCCGGGGAATTTCACAACCCTATTGTTGCGTAAATAAGAATTAACGCAACTTTGGCCCCCCGTTGGGGCGGTCAGGAGTCAGCCTTGGTCTCGGAGAACTGTCGCCAATCATTCAATCTAGACTGCAACCGTGTCTCGTGAGTCTTCGGCCATCCTCGCTGAGAGCCTCACTCTTTCCTATGGTCCACAGCGCGGTATTTTTGATTTCTCCATTTGTGTGGACCAGGGGATCACCGCGCTGGCTGGCAATAATGGGGCCGGAAAAACCACGTTATTGGAGTGCCTATCCGGCTTGAGATCCCCCCAGTCAGGTGTGGTTCGCATTTACGGTGGCGATCCACAACGGGATCGTCGTCAAGTGACTCAGATCTTGGGCGCCTCGCTACAGGATGTCACCCCCTATCCAACTGCCAAGCCTCGCGATCTGTTGAAATTTCTCGCAAGTTTGTATCCTCATCCCACCGCACCGGATTCACTGTTAGACCAGTTCAGTATTCCTCCCACAACTGTGATCAAAACTTTGTCGGCTGGCCAGGTGCAGCGACTTAAATGCGCAATGGCACTTATCGGTAATCCCAAAGTTGTTTTGCTCGATGAACCGACAGCCGGACTGGATCCAGGGGCCAGATCGGATTTGTACTCAATTCTTCGGGGCAGCGCTGAAGGCGGGGTTGTCATGATTGTTGCCACCCATCTCACCGAAGACATTGATGCACTGGCAGATCGAGCAATTGTGTTAGCCCACGGGCAGCTCGCTGCGGATATTTGGAAAACGGACATAGGCACAGCGGAGCAATTAGAGTTCAGGGCGCGTAGAGATCTGCCGCTCGATCAACTTTTAAACGCATTGCCGTCAGCTTGCAGTGCTGTGAGTCTTTCTCATGATCGCTATCTTGTGCAATCCAGTGATGGAATTGACTCTTCAATTGTTGCAACTGTGGCTTCATGGTGCGCTCAACACGGCACTGAGGCAACGGAAATATCAATTGGACGCAATACGCTGTCTCAAGAAGTTCTGCGCAATTTGAATTTGATGAATCAAGAGATAGCGCATGATTAACAGCAATGCGCTACGTCAGGGTGCATGGGAATTCAAACTGAGCCTGAAAAATGGCGAGCAATTTTTACTGTTGGTTATCATCCCCGTTGCAGTTTTTTTGACACTGACCCAGACCGCGGTAATTGGCGGAGGAAAGTGGGATATCGCGGAGGCTCTTTCGGTCTCTATCACGGTCTCTGTGTTGGCTGCTGGATTCACATCCCTCGCGATAGCAACTGCATTTGAACGCCGAAGTGGGACTTTGGTGACCATGGGTGTCACGCCGATTAGCCGGGTCGAACTTGTCACGGGGAAGACTCTTTCCACCGTGTATTTGGCTGCAATATCGGCACTGATCCTCGGCGTAGTTGCGCTTGTGCTCGGGTGGAGACCAACCTTGAGTGCCACACTCATTCCACTTATTTTGATTTTAGGTATTGCAAGCGTCACCGGTTTTGCATTTCTATTAGCAGGCACAGTGCGAGCCGAGGCTGTCCTAGCCCTCGCAAACGGTATTTTTGTTTTCGCAATGATTTTCGGGGGAATTGTCTTTCAATATTCCGGAATCCTTGGCACAGTTATTGAATTGTTCCCTCCCGCTGCTTTGTCCAATTGCATGAGCCATGCTTTGGACTCAACGCCGCAGGATTCACTGCCACTTCTGGTGTCCATTGGAGTGCTGCTCGCGTGGTCGGTAGCCGGAACTCTTGCTTCGGCAAAATTCTTTAAGTGGCGTTAGGCTCATAAACATGCAGATACGTGGAACTAGGCTCGTCTATCTCGCAAACGTTATTGCGCAATCTGGGATCATTGTGACCGGCGCTGTCGTACGAATTACCGGGTCTGGACTCGGATGCCCTACCTGGCCTCAGTGTGTTGAGGGCTCGTACATCCCAACTGCTCGACAGGAACAAGAATTCCATAAGTACATAGAGTTTGGTAATCGCCTATTGACATTCGTAGTGGCCATAGTTGCCATTGCCACGATTGTCGCCATGATCATTGATACCCGTCGTCGTAGGAGGGTTGGTCAACCTGCGCGCAAGACGCTCATCGTCCTCGCGATTGTTCCCCTGGTCGGGACTGCAATTCAAGCAGTATTAGGTGGCATAACTGTGCTCACCGGACTGCATCCGGCTACCGTGTCCGCGCATTTTTTGATTTCCATGGTGCTTGTTGCCGCAGCGGTAGTGCTTCTGGCCCGTAGCGGTGACCCCGGTGATCAACCCATCACATACCTGGCACCTCGACCAGTCCGGGTACTTACCTGGTCATTGGTGGCCGTGACGGCCGTGGTGGTATTCCTTGGTGTCCTTGTTACCGGCAGTGGCCCACATAGTGGCGATTCCGAGACCGAGGTGCGATTCTCATTTGATCCGCAGGCAATTTCTTGGATTCACGCTGACACCGTTTTTCTCTTCTTAGGATTATTGTTAGGGCTGTTCACCACGCTCTTTCTATTCCCCAGCACGGGACCAATGCGTAAACGAATCCTTCTTTTGCTGGGAATCAGCTTGCTACAGGGAACCATTGGATACGTCCAGTACTTCACCGGCTTACCTGAAGTTCTGGTGGGACTGCATGTTTTAGGAGCGGTACTTGTCTGGATCGCCGTTCTGAGTATCCCATTCTCCATGCGGACCCGGGGATTAGCCACCGTGAGTGAGACTCGCACCTAACGAACAGTCGCGGCTAAGGAAGAAATGGGTCAATTCCAATGAGCAGAAAAAGCAGAGCTAAATAGGTAATGGATCCGTGAAAAATGCGCATGGCCGGCTTTTCCAGGTCGGCATAATCGGCATTTTCATTCCGGGTGCGTCTCCACAGTGAAATGGCTGACCAGACAAACCACAGTCCAAGCACCAGAGCGCCAATTGAGAATGCCCAACCCATTGGGGCTACCGGAATCAAAATCAGTGAGAAACCCACCATGACAATTGCATATATCGCAATATCCCGAGTCACGGTGAGAGCAGGAGCAACAACCGGCAGCATGGGTACTCCGGCTTGGGCGTAGTCATCGCGATATTTCATAGCGAGGGGCCAATAGTGTGCTGGTGTCCAAAAAAATACGATCAGGAACAAAACACCTGCTGTCCATGTCAAGCTGCCTTGAACCGCAGCCCATGCAATCAAGACCGGCATGCAGCCGGCTGCACCACCCCACACAATGTTTTGCGGGGTATTTCTCTTGAGAATCATGGTGTAGCCCACGGCATACATGACGATCGCAAGAACCCCGAGAAGTGCGGCGAACCAGTTTGTCAGTATTCCCAGAACGAGAAAACTGATAATTCCGAGGATGGTCGCTTGAACCAGACCGGACCGAGCACTGACCACTCCGGCGGCAACGGGGCGGGAGCCGGTGCGATGCATGACAGCATCGATATCTCGGTCGTAGACGCTGTTGTACGTATTGGCACTTGCTGCTGCTGCGCTTCCACCAACGAGAACGGCGATTGTGGGCATCAGGTCGGGCAGTCCATTAGAGGCAAGAAAGAGCGTGGGAATCGCTGTGGCCAGAAGCAACTCCACAATTCGCGGTTTAGTGATCCAAAAATGTGCTGAGATCTTCTCCCGCACCACTTCTGACTTCACTCCCGTAACCTACCGCGGTTGTAGGTTGTCAGCCCATAGTGATCGCTGTCCAAGGCTGCCCCGAATTTCTCCTCAGAGTCAATAGACTCCTCACATGACCTCAGACACCCATCCGCCACAGTTGGTCGATCCTTTGAACTGGACCAGTGCTGACGCACAAGCCGTGACATATTTGCGGGCCTTGGCCATGGATGCGGTTCAAAAAGTGGGCAATGGTCACCCGGGCACGGCAATGGCATTGGCTCCCGCTGCCTATCTCCTGTTTCAACGAGTCATGTCCCATGACCCACATGATCCAATGTGGCTGGCGCGTGACCGATTTGTCCTCTCGGCGGGCCACTCCAGCCTCACTTTGTATTCACAGCTCTTTCTGAGCGCCTATGGCTTATCCATGTCTGATCTTGAGAGTTTCAGAACACTTGGCAGCCGCACACCTGGTCATCCTGAATATGGACACACAACCGGAGTGGAGACCACGACCGGTCCATTAGGTCAAGGTTTTGCCACCGCAGTGGGCATGGCCATGGCGGAGCGTTTTGATCGTGGCTTACTTCCCGGAGCCCCCCTCGCACATCGGATATGGGTGATCGCCTCCGATGGTGATCTGGAGGAAGGGATCACATCAGAGGCATCTTCCCTGGCCGGCACCCAAAAACTTGGTCATTTGAATGTCATCTGGGATGACAACAGGATCTCTATCGAGGGCGATACCGCGGTCGCATTTACCGAAGACGTTTGTGCCCGTTACCGTGCGTACGGGTGGGATGTTCACGAAGTTGACATGCTCCCCGATGGCGATATCGATGTTGAGGCCCTCTACGCGGCGCTCATAAAAGCTGCAAACAACACTGAACTACCCAGCTTTATCCGAGTGCGCACCACCATTGCATGGCCTGCGCCGCGGGCTCAAGGAACGGCAAAGTCACACGGTTCCGCATTGGGTCCAGAAGAAGTTGCTGCTACAAAAGCTGAACTCGGACTTGATCCACACAAAAACTTTCAATTCGATGACTTGTTATTAGCCAATATTCGTCAATCACTCAGTTCCCGCGTTCGCGAAATTAAGTCCGTGTGGGATCAACAATTCGCCGATTGGAAATCTGCATCACCTGAAGGTTTTGCATTGCTTAACAGGCTGATGGCACATCAACTTCCAGAGGATATTAATTCCCACCTGCCTTCATTTGCCGGTATTTCATCAATGGCTACCCGTAAAGCATCGGGTCTGTGCATCAATGGGCTGGCGGCCGCCATGCCGGAGTTGTGGGGCGGATCGGCGGATCTGGCGGAATCCAACAACACCTGGATCGAAGGCTCCCCAAGTTTTCTCCCATACCTATCCGAAGGCACGTCTCCATATGGAAGGAATATTCACTTTGGCATTCGTGAGCATGCCATGGGAGCCGCACTCAACGGAATCGCACTCGATGGCCTTTCCCGGCCATTCGGAGGTACTTTTTTAGTCTTTAGTGATTACATGCGTGGTTCGGTTCGACTGTCAGCCTTGATGCAGACCCCTGTTACTTTCATCTGGACGCACGACTCCATTGGTTTAGGCGAAGATGGTCCAACGCACCAACCGGTAGAACACCTATGGTCACTTCGGGCTATCCCTGGATTGAATGTTGTGCGTCCGGCCGATGCACATGAAACCGCGGCCGCTTGGTCTGCGACTCTCTCACTACGGGAACCAACGGGTCTGATTCTCACTCGCCAGGATCTTCCCGTACTCACCGCGCCATCTCGCGATGTGATTATGGAGGGTGTCTCAAGGGGTGCATACATTGTGGTTACTGACGACACGCCGGAGGTGATCATCATTGCAACCGGATCCGAGGTCAGCGTTGCGATAGCAGCTCGAGAGATTTTGTCCCAGGAGGGCGTCGCTTCCCGAGTGATATCCATGCCGTGCACCGAATGGTTTGATCGTCAAACTTCAGAGTACAAGGAGTCGTTATTGCCGCGATCCATCAATGCTCGCGTCGCAGTGGAAGCAGGCGCAACATTCGGATGGTACAAGTATGTTGGTACAAGCGGCGTTGTGGTTGGAATCGATGAATTCGGCGCCAGTGCCTCTGCTCGTGAACTCTTTGAGCAATACCAGATAACCCCAGCTCACGTGGCACATGCAGCTCGCCAATCCATGAATAACTCCACCGAACAGTAAGGGGAAACTCACGTGGCAAATGTTCTTGAAGCGTTAACGCGGGCCGGAGTCAGCATTTGGCTTGATGATCTCAGCCGAAACAGAATTACGAGTGGGAGTCTCGTTAATTACATCGAAAAGTATTCGGTAAAGGGTGTGACAACAAATCCTTCGATATTTAAAAATGCCATTTCACAGGGCTCTGAGTCATATCGGGACCAGATACGCGAATGTGCCCAACGAGGGCGTACCGCCGACGAAACCATCCGTCTTATCACGACCGATGACGTTCGTTCAGCATGCGATGTCTTTGCTGGAGTCTTTGAACAGACTCAGGGGATTGATGGGAGAGTATCCATAGAGGTTGACCCACGACTAGCCCACGACACAGAAGGCACCATTAAGGCCGCCAAAGACCTGTGGGCGTTGGTAGATAGAAAGAATCTCTTCATCAAGATTCCGGCAACGGATGCAGGATTACCAGCGATCACAGAAGTAATCGCCTGCGGAATTAGCGTCAATGTCACCCTGATCTTTTCTGTCGATCGCTACCGTCAAGTTATTGACGCGTACGTAGCTGGCCTCGAGAGGGCATTCGCTGCGGGCTTGAATTTGAGCACAATACAATCGGTTGCTTCTTTTTTCATTAGTCGAGTTGACTCCAGTGTGGATTCCGCATTGAATGCAATTGGTAGCGAAAAGGCATTGCAACTGCGCGGGGCATCGGCAATTGCGAATGCGCGCCTCGCTTGGCAGGTTCACCTCGAGTCCCTCACTTCACCACAGTGGAGT
>CAITYI010000353.1 GCA_903896585.1 uncultured bacterium | reverse complement strand
TTGCGCTAGATAAAAACGCGCGCGACGTCTCTTGCGCTAGATAAACGCGCGCGTTCACTCCGCCACTCGGGCAATGTCTGCACCAAGTTTCTGTAGCACGTCCACAAATCCGGCATAGCCCCGATCAATGTGGCTCACGCCGTACACGATTGTCTCGCCCTTGGCCACCAATCCAGCAAGAACCAATCCCGCTCCGGCCCGGATATCTGTTGCCTCAACAGGCGCTCCCGAAAGCTCTGACTTGCCGCGAATTAACGCATGGTGTCCATCGGTGCGGACATCGGCACCTAGCCGAGAAAGTTCTTGTACGAAACGGAATCTTGCCTCAAAAAGGTTTTCCGTCACGAGTGCGGCTCCGTTTGCAATCGAATTCATGGCAATGAATTGTGGCTGTAAATCTGTGGGGAATCCTGGATAGGGCAGCGTCACAATATCTACTGAAGTAGGTCGCTCCGACATGCTGATGGTGAATCCCTGGTCTTCCACGGACAGCTCCGCCCCGGCCGAGACCAATTTTTCTAGGGGCAGTTCCAAATATTTTGGGGCCACTCCCGACACAGTTACCCGACCTTGAGTCATGACCGCAGCAACCGCCCAGGTACCGGCAACTATTCGGTCCGAGACAACCCGATGCTCAACAGGGTGCAGCTCTTGGACTCCTTGCACGGTCAACGTAGACGAACCAATGCCATCCACCTTTGCACCCATGTCCACCAACATCCGACAGATGTCTACGATTTCAGGCTCACGTGCCACGTTTTCCAGAACCGTCTCCCCCTTGGCAGTCACTGCTGCCATCAATAAAGTTTCGGTGGCTCCCACACTTGGAAATTCCAAAACAATGTGAGCCCCGCTCAATTGCTTCGCTTCAGCAAGTAGATAGCCGTGCTCGTTGTGAACTACTGCGCCAAGCTTGCGAAGTCCATCGACGTGCATATCCAGCCCGCGCGAGCCAATATTGTCTCCACCCGGAACAGCAACGTCGGCAGCACCGCAACGAGCTAGCAACGGACCAAGAACACAGATGGAAGCTCGCATTTTTCGGACTAGGTCGTAGTCCGCTCGATGATCAGGTGTGGCGGGCACCGTGATGCAGACACGGTCACCAGACTGGTCTACGTCGCAACCAAGCCTGCGTAGCAGTTCCGCCATGATGGTGACATCTTCGATATCTGGGACATTGGTCAAAATTGATGTACCGGGAGCCAGCAGCGTTGCCGCCATCAACTTCAAGACGGAATTTTTGGCACCGGGAACCGCAACTGTGCCTTCCAGCGGGGCACCGCCCGTCACTCGGAAAACATCCACCTGCGCATCGTAGGTGAGCCAAATAGGTCGATTGCCGATAGAGTCCATTTATGGTCAATCTCACCCGCATTTACACCGGAACCGGCGACGATGGCACCACCTCTTTGGGGGACATGTCACGAACAGGAAAAAACGATCCGCGCCTGCGGGCCTATGCCGATGTCGACGAAGCCAATTGCACTATCGGCCTTGCGCTCAGTGTGTGCGACCTCGGTCCAGAGGTTTCCGAGCTCTTGCTGGCTGTTCAAAATGACCTCTTTGACGTGGGTGCTGATCTCTGCACGCCAGTGCGAGACGAAGAAACAAATGCCCTGAGGGTTGAGGATTCATACATTCAAAAATTGGAAGAGGCCTGCGACAAGTTCAACGCACAACTGGAACCGTTACGCTCCTTCGTGCTTCCCGGAGGTACTTCAGCTTCAGCGCATCTGCATGTTGCTCGCACCGTTGTGCGTCGGGCAGAGCGGTCCACCTGGGCCGCACTTGATGCCTATCACGGTGGAATGAACCCGTTGGCGGCCACCTACTTGAACCGCTTGAGCGACCTGCTGTTCATCCTCGCGCGAGTGGCCAACAAGGATGCTGGTGGGGACGTGCTTTGGAAGCCGGGAGGCGACCGGAAATAAGCACGAAGCCGGGAGGCGACCGGAAATAAGCACGAAGCCGGGAGGCGACCGGAAATAAGCACGAAGCCGGGAGGCGACCGGAAATAAGCACGAAGCCGGGAGGCGACCGGGGTTAGACCCGGTGCCGGTATCGACCTAGCGGGTATTAACACCCTTCACCACGCTGGCGACCTGAATCCGAGTCTCTGCGCGACGAAGTGCCGACAGATCCTCCGAATCAGGGTTGGCTTTTAATCGAGCCAATGCAGCTTGGGCCCGCTCTAGATCAACATCTTGGGCCAATTCAGCGGTCTCGGCAATGACATTCACTTTGTCGCTGTCCACGGAGAAGAATCCACCGTGCACGGCAACTAAAACTTTCGAACCATCTTCTAGTTCAATTCGAAGCGGAGCCTCCATGAGAAGGGCGAGCATGGGTTCGTGTCCACGCCAAATACCAACATCACCTTCAGGCGTTTTTGCCGACACACTCTTGGCCTTACCAGACCACAGCGCACGCTCAGCGGAAACCACCGCCACTTCGAGTTGATCAGCCATTCTTAGCTGTCCTTTGCCAGTGCGGCCGCGTTCTTCTCGACATCTTCAATACCGCCACACATGAAGAATGCCTGCTCGGGAACATGGTCGAATTCACCATCGGCGAGTGCTTTGAAAGAAGAAATAGTTTCCTCGACGGGGACGAAGGAACCTGGCTGGCCGGTGAAGGCCTCTGCCACGAACATGTTTTGGGAGAGAAAGCGCTCAATGCGGCGGGCGCGACCGACCAAAACGCGGTCTTCCTCGGAGAGTTCATCAATACCGAGAATTGCAATGATGTCCTGGAGATCCTTATAGCGCTGCAAAATCTCTTTGACTCGGGCTGCGACTCGGTAGTGCTCTTCACCGACATAGCGCGGATCCAGAATGCGCGAGTTGGAGTCCAGCGGATCCACAGCTGGGTAAATACCCTTCTCCGAAATCGGACGGCTCAGCACCGTGGTGGCATCCAAGTGGGCGAAGGTGGTCGCGGGTGCGGGGTCGGTCAAGTCATCGGCAGGGACATAAATTGCCTGAAGTGATGTGATGGAGTGACCGCGAGTTGATGTAATGCGCTCTTGGAGCACGCCCATTTCATCAGCGAGGGTTGGCTGGTAACCCACGGCAGACGGCATGCGACCGAGCAGGGTGGATACCTCTGAACCCGCTTGAGTGAAGCGGAAAATGTTGTCAATGAACAGGAGCACGTCCTGCTTTTGAACATCGCGGAAGTACTCGGCCATGGTGAGCGCGGTTAGAGCAACGCGAAGGCGCGTGCCGGGTGGCTCATCCATCTGGCCGAACACGAGTGCCGTCTTGGAGATAACGCCGGACTCGGTCATTTCAAGGAAGAGGTCATTACCTTCACGAGTGCGCTCTCCAACGCCAGCAAATACCGAAACACCACCGAAGTTTTCAGCAACGCGGTAAATCATCTCCTGAATCAAAACGGTCTTGCCGACACCGGCACCACCGAAGAGACCGATCTTTCCACCCTTGACGTACGGGGTGAGGAGGTCGATGACCTTGATCCCGGTGTTGAACACCTCGGTCTTTGATTCCAATTGATCAAATGCTGGAGCCTGACGGTGAATACTCCAGCGCTCCTTGATGTCAAGATCAGATTCCTTGACATCGAGCGGGACACCGAGGGTATTCCACACGTGGCCCTTGGTGACATCGCCAACCGGAACCATGATGGCATTGCCGGTGTCGCGCACGGGCGCTCCGCGAACCAGACCGTCGGTGGGCTGCATAGAGATAGCACGCACCATGTTGTCACCAATGTGCTGCGCAACTTCGAGCACCAGCGTGTGCGTGCCACCACCTTCATCACCTTGATCGAAGGAGACGTCCACGTTCAGTGCGTTGAAAAGAGCCGGCATTGCTTCAACCGGGAACTCGACGTCCACGACAGGACCGGTTACCCGCGCAACGCGTCCTACTCCGGTGGTGGATTCGGCAACTGCAGTCATTGTGGTTCCTTCTCTCGAGCGGTCGTTGTTATGCGGAAAGAGCGTCGGCTCCACCGACAATTTCACTGATTTCTTGGGTAATTTCTGCCTGCCGAGCCGCGTTGGCGGCTCGGGTGAGCGAACGAATGAGTTCTTCGGCGTTGTCCGTTGCTGATTTCATGGCGCGACGACGGGCTGCATGCTCCGATGCCGCTGAAGTCAACAAAGACAAATACACCATTTGCTCCACGTAACGCGGAAGTAGTGCATCTAGAACTTCCTCGGGACCTGGCTCAAATTCATAAAGTGGGAACGGGTTCGCGTTACCGGTATCCACAGAATCAACGACTTCGTCAACTACTTCAAGCGGAAGAATCCGGCGCACCCTGGTTGTCTGACTGGCCATGTTCACGAAGTTTGTATATACAACATGAATTTCATCCACCCCACCCTCGAGCGAGGGGGTCATGAATGCCGTCAGGAGGTCTGCAGCGATCTCTTTGGCATGGGAATAATTGGGTTGGTCGGTGAAACCGACATACTCCCCTCCCATGGGCCGATTTCGGAATCGGTAGAAGGACACACCCTTGCGACCCACAACGTACGGCACGACGCTCATACCTTTTTCGCTTAATTTGCGGGTCAGTGACTCAGCTTCTTTGATCGCATTAGACGAATAGGCGCCCGCCAAACCTCGGTCAGCCGTGATCACCAAAATGGCTGCGCGAACCTGATTTTCGGCTTTCGCCGTGAGCGGGTGCTTGGAGACGTCGCTAGCGTGGCTCGCTGCCGCCGAGACGGCATCCACCAATTGAGTGAGATACGGCATGGAAGAATGAAGGCGGTTCTGCGCTTTTACGATACGCGCCGAAGCAATGAGCTCCATTGCTTTCGTAATTTTCTTGGTCGCCTGCACCGATTTTATTCGGCGCCGGTAAACCCGCAGTTGTGCACCC
>CAITYI010000352.1 GCA_903896585.1 uncultured bacterium | reverse complement strand
GGTGGAGCAGCCGGCCAGGGCCAGAACTCCCGCAAGTGCCACGACGGGTAAAGCGGCTGAGACTTTGATTGCACTTCGCATGGTTCTTGGACTCCTATCGGGGGGTCATCTGTTCCCCGAGTACATCACGATTTGACTACGGGAGGCTACTTATCGCTACGAACAGACAACTACAGTTGGCCATATGGCCACAATCGATGCTCTTATTGCCCGTGAAATCCTCGATTCTCGAGGAAACCCCACCGTCGAAGTTGAGGTTCTTCTTGACGATGACACTGTCGCTCGCGCTGCTGTTCCATCTGGTGCATCTACCGGCGCTTTTGAGGCTTCTGAGCGGCGCGATGGCGGTGACCGGTACGGAGGCAAAGGTGTGTTGGAAGCTGTTGCTGCCGTCGAGGGAGAGATCGCTGAATCCTTAATCGGGATCTCAGCCGATGACCAGCGTCTGGTAGATCAGGTCATGATTGACCTCGACGGCACACCGAATAAGAGTCGCCTGGGAGCCAATGCAATTCTGGGTGCATCTCTGGCGGTAGCTAAAGCGGCTGCACTTTCGGCTGAACTACCACTGTTTAGATACGTGGGCGGCCCTAATGCGCACCTACTTCCGGTACCCATGATGAATATCCTCAATGGCGGGGCCCATGCTGATACCGGCGTGGACATTCAGGAATTCATGATTGCGCCAATTGGGGCAGAGAGTTTTTCGGAAGCCCTACGCCAAGGCGTGGAGGTTTATCACGCGCTCAAAGCGGTCCTGAAGAAAGAAGGTTTTGCCACGGGACTCGGCGACGAAGGTGGTTTTGCGCCAGATCTCGCAAGCAATCGGGCAGCACTCGAACTCATTGTGACAGCGATTGAGAGCACGGGCCTGAAAGTTGGTGCAGATATTGCACTGGCACTTGACGTTGCATCTACCGAGTTTTATTCAAATGGTTCATATCAATTTGAGGGAGCAGAGCGCTCATCCGAATGGATGACCGGCTACTACGAGTCATTGCTTTCGGATTTCCCCTTGGTTTCTATTGAAGATGCCTTGGCAGAAGATGACTGGGCCGGTTGGATACACGCCACGAATGCTGTTGGTGACCGAGTTCAACTTGTGGGCGATGACCTCTTCGTGACAAATCCAGAGCGACTGGCCCGCGGTATCGCCGAGGGCGCAGCTAATGCTTTATTAGTCAAAGTCAATCAAATTGGAACACTCACGGAAACCCTTGATGCAGTAGCGCTGGCCACTCGCAATGGTTACTCGTCCATGATGTCTCACCGCTCTGGCGAGACTGAAGATACAACAATCGCAGACCTTGCGGTCGCCGTGAACTGTGGGCAAATCAAGACGGGTGCACCGGCGCGTAGCGAGCGGGTGGCGAAGTACAACCAACTCCTGCGCATTGAAGAGGAACTGGGCGATGCTGCACGTTATGCCGGCCGCGCGGCGTTTCCTCGCTTCGGCGGCGGTGCCTGAGGGTTTTTTCGTTCCCCCCGTGTGACTATTGGGACGTGAATTCCGAATCCACGCAGAAGACGGCGGCTCCCCGTCCACCTTCACCTGCGTCCAGGGCAGCCGGATCCTTCACCGGTCGGGCGGTGATCCTGGTAGTCACCCTGGGTGTCATTGGCGTGATGTTGGCGGTACCGGTTAGAAATTGGTTCGGTCAGCGCGCGGAAATTGCACAATTACAAGCCCAAATTGCGGTGACCCAAGAGCGGGTCAATGAATTGCAATTAACCCAGCAACGGTGGCAGGACCCGGCATTCATTGCTGCGGAAGCTCGACGCCGACTGCATTTTGTGAAACCTGGTGAGATCGGTTATGTCGCACTCGGGGCGGATGGACGCCCAGCCGCTGAAACAAT
>CAITYI010000351.1 GCA_903896585.1 uncultured bacterium | reverse complement strand
GTTGATCCAGTCCGCATACTCCAGGAGAACTGAACCGATTCCACCAAACAGTGCTCCATAGGAGACAAAAACCACACTGAACCCAAGGACAAATAACAGGCTGCCCGCTAGCACCCGCCCCTTTTTACCTTCTGATAGTTCCGCCCCGGTGAGCCCGGTGATATAGCTGACATAACCGGGCGCAAGGGGTAGAACACATGGGCTGAGGAAGGCAATAATACCCGCGGCAAATGCAATCGGAATAGCCAACAGGAGAGACCCGCTGGTAACAATTGAACCGATGTCACCCATTCGGGACGGCACTTTCCGACTTAAGTTGGTCCACGATCGCACTCAAAGTCGAGGAATCAACTGCTCCAAGTGCTCGGGCTGCAACCTTGCCACCCTGATCAATCACGATTGTGGAAGGAATCGCTTGTGGAGGCAGGGTGTCATTGAAGAGCAGTTGCAGTCGGCCATCGGTATCAACAATTGATGGAAAACTCACACCGTAGTTCTTAATGAAATTAATCGCGGAGGCATTTGAGTCTCGGGTGTTGAGTCCAATTAACTGCACCCCCTGATCTGCATACTCTGCCGCCACCGCTTCAAGTGCTGGTGCCTCAGCTCGACACGGCGCACACCAAGATGCCCACACGTTTAACACAATGATTTCGCCGGAGAAATCGGCGGTACTCAGCTGTTGGCCTTCTAGGTTGGTGCCACTGACTACGGGTGCTGGTAACCGGGCATCCGGATCGAGAATTGTGACCGAGCCGTCGCCAGATACAAAGCCTGCGTCGGTTGCAGGATCTGCGGAGCAACCGGTTATCGCCAACGCCCCAGCGCCCAGAAATATCGCGATGTGGACGATTCGGCGGCGCATATAGCAATGCTAAGCGCCAGCGATCTTGCTCGCCTTCTCCAGTAGGTCTCGTGAAGGCTCCGTGTAAGTGATGGCCACCAGGTCATCGTCTTCGTAGGTCAAAGATGTGATGGAGGCGAGGGTGCATTGACGTGATCGAGGGTCGTGCCACAGCCTGCGCTTTTCGGCGTTGAGCCGAGAAATCCAGATCGGCAGTTGGTGACTGACCAAGACCGACTCGCGACCCGGAGCCCCCAGTCGCGCCGCATCGATCGCTTGTTGCATGCGATCTGCAACAACCTGATAAGGCTCGCCCCACGAAGGGGTGAATGGATTCCACAAATGCCGCCATGCTTGTGGTTGCTTGAGAACACCATCTCCGACGCTCACCCGCTTGCCCTCAAATACATTGTCCGCCTCGATAAGATCGGCGTTCGTGACAATATCGAGGTTATGACGGCCAGCAATCGGTGTTGCAGTTTGTTGAGCGCGCTCCATGGGTGAAGAAACGACGGTGGCGATATCGCGATCGGCAAGAGCTACCGCGGCTCGCTCCGCCATTTCGTGACCAAGATCACTGAGAAAGAACCCAGGCAGGCGACCGTAAAGGACGCCGTCGGGGTTGTAAACCTCACCATGGCGCAGCAGGTGAACGGTTGTGTGCTCACTAGTTTTTGCCACGATTAACTACTTACTCGCCTTGCGACGGGCTACCGGGCGCTTGCGACTCGGACGCCACAAACTTTCGCCAGCTTCTAGTGATGCATCTCGTAGTTTTTCGGCATACACCGAAAGCGCATCAACGAGTGCGAGGGGCGTGTTGATCTCCGCGAGGACATCGACGCGCAGTCCATGCTCGAGCGCAGTTTTTGCCGTCTGTGGTCCAATGCATGCCACCACCGTTGTTGCATGGGGCTTACCTGCAATACCCACCAAGTTGCGCACCGTGCTACTTGATGTGAAGAGCACGGCATCAAAGCCTCCGGTTTTAATGGCCTCGCGGGTTGCCGCGGGTGGTGGTGCAGCCCGAACGGTTCGGAAGGCCGTGATGTCTTCCACTTCCCAGCCCAAGTCGGTCAACCCGGCCACGAGGGTGTCGGTAGAAATATCTGCCCGTGGCAGGAACACCTTGTTAATGGGATCCATCAAGGAGTCATAGGGAGGCCATTCTTCGGTTAGTGCCGCGGTGTTTTGATCCCCATCGGGGATCAGATCTGGCTTGACGCCAAACTCGACGAGGGCATCCACGGTGGCGGCGCCTACGGCTGCCACCTTCAGACCCGACAGCGATCGGGCATCTAGGCCATACTCCTCCAGTTTTTCGCGAATGGAGCGAACTGCATTGACCGATGTGAAACCAACCCATGCGTAGCGCCCGGTCACCAAACCGTTGACCGCCCGATCCATTTGCTGCGGTGTTCGTGGAGGTTCGACCGAAATGGTGGCCACCTCCTTGGGAATTGCACCATGGGCACGCAAAACTTGAATCATTTCCGCGGTGTTGTCTTGGGTGCGTGGAATCAGCACCCGCCAACCAACAAGTTCCTTCTTTTCAAACCAGTTGTACTTTTCGCGTTGATCAATTACTTCGCCGACCACAACAAACCCGGGTCCGCTTTCCTTAGCCGCTTTCAGCACACCGGCAATGCTCGCTAGTGTCGCAACCGTGGTGCGTTGATCAACGGTACTGCCGTTTCGAGTAATCGCGATCGGTGTTTCTGGATCACGGCCAGCCTTGATGAGTGCCTCTGCAATAGTCGTCACACTTTCGCCGCCCTGTGGGAAAACCAGCGTGGCGCGTGGGTCACCCAATTGCTCCCAGGGAATCGTGCTGTCCGCTGCATCCAGCACTCGCACCTCTGTGGCCTTGCCTCCGGTGAGGTTAAAGCCGGCGAATGCTGGGATGCCCGTGATCTCGCTGACACCGGGAACAATTTCAAAGTGGGCATGTGATCGCCGAAGTATGGAAATTTCTGGTACCAAGGTGCCTTGCACGATCGGATCACCCAATACCAGGCGTACCACCAGTTCGTGTTCCCGAGCGTGTTCCAATGCCAACTTAACCGTGTCGGCCGCGCCCAGTGGATTTTCCTCTGAATCTATGGCTACCACGATCTTTTCGAAAGCGACATGTGCTTCTGCTACCTCAATGGCAGATACATCGGTGATCACCGCACCAGCTTTTTGCAGCATGGAAACTGAGCGCACTGTCAACAGCTCAGGATCACCTGGACCTGCTGCTACGAATACGATCGTGCCAATTGCCGGCTTCTTTCGCGGCGGGGTTGGTTGAACATCCACCGACACAAGGTCTGGAACAGCCGCAATAACTTTCTTTGCCGTCGCTGCCTTGCTCGCTTGATCCTTCTTTACTGGTGTGCTCACGTTTTCTGCCTTTGTGGAGTTTTGGGTGGACGAATTTTCGATGGGCTTGCTCATGCAATACCCGCCCTGAGTAGATGAGGTGAACCTTGTTCATCTCGTTCACTCTGCAGGTGCTCATGGAAGGCGAGTATTTGCAGTTCAACCGCTAGGTCAACCTTGCGAACCTCTACCGACTCCGGGACGTTGAGCACAATGGGGGCAAAGTTCAAAATGCTGATCAGCCCTGAAGCCACCATATGGTCGGCGATTTCCTGGGCAGCCTCCGCCGGTGTGGTGATCACGCCAATTTGGGCATCGGACCCCGCGATAACCGAACCCAGTTCGGTGACCGGAAGGACTTTCAATTTGACACTACCCACCCGAATAGGTGTTCCAATAATGGATGGGTCCCGATCCATGACGGCGACTACATGGAAGCCCCGCTCAGCAAATGCTCGATATGAAGCAAGTGCGCGACCAAGATTTCCCATGCCGATAATGACCAGGCCGCGGGATTTGGTGATGCCCAACTCTCGAGCAATCTGGTAGGTCAAGAAAGTGACGTCGTAACCAACTCCACGGGTTCCATAAGATCCTAGGTGGGAGAGATCCTTGCGTAGCTTCGCCGAAGTAACGCCACATGCAACCGCAAGTTCTTCACTGGACACCGTGGTCACACCCTCGGTGGCCATGTCGGCCAAGACCCGGTGATACACGGGCAATCGAGCCACGGTTGCCCCGGGTATTGACCCCGATTTGCGGGTGGGAAGTGTCACGGTCTGGTCTACCTCGGTATGTCTAATAATTTCGATGATGATGCATTTGGTAAAGATGGTTTCGGTGGTGTTCGATTTAACTGGCGGGTCTAATCAGGTAACGCGCGTACTCTATTGATGCACATGGGAACATTCCAAATATTACCGGACGTTATCGTCCGTTTATCGGATTATTGAGGGAGCAGCTTTGCCCGCAACCGAACTTCATTGACCCGCCAGAAGTCAAAAATTTCGCCATCAATGAGAAGAACCGGGATCCGCTCCCAGTACAGATCGGCCAACTCAGGGTCATCGTCAATTGACCGAACAGTGAATTCCAAGCCCGCCTCTGCGCACACGACAGCCACCACCGATTCTGCATCTAAACACAGATGGCAACCCGGTCGACCAATCAGCTCAATGATCATGGCAATGACAATGAAAATGACAATGAAAATGACGAGGGGGTGAGTTCAATATTCATGACACGGTCAGTGGACGGCTAGAGATCAAGTTCATAAACCTCGCGCAGTCGACCCTTGGCAATTTTACCCGTTGCCGATCGCGGGAGGCTTTCCACAATGCGCACCTCCTGCGGACATTTAAACCGGGCAAGTGATTGCGCTGCGATCTCAATGATTTCATCTGATGTGAGAGCTGTTCCGGGCCGAAGCACTACCAGAGCCGTAACCGCTTCGCCGGTTTCTGAATCGGATCGGCCGAGAACTGCCGCTTCGGTAACACCATCGATTCCTTCCAACACAATTTCAACTTCACGCGGAAAGACATTGAATCCGTTCACAATTATCACCTCGCGGCGGCGATCTACCAATCGCAATGCCCCACTTTCATCAAGCAAACCAATGTCACCCGTTCCAAACCAACCATTGGAATCGGGGCCATTGGAATGATCGGGCCAATAACCGTGGAACACGCCGGGACCGCGCACCCAAATTTCACCCGGATCACCATGCTCGGCTTCTTCGCCTGAATCCGCCATGATTTTGATTTCCATTCCCGGAATAGGCAAACCAACACTCCCGGCAATTGCTCGGCCATCCACCACCGTCGATGTAATAACGGGAGACGTTTCTGTCATGCCGTAGCCTTCATAAATCCGCATGCCGGTGAGTTCTTCAAATCGGTTGAAAATTTCAGGAGGTAGCGGGGCGCCGCCACTTGAAAGCATTCGAATGGGACGCATTGCCTCACGGACCGAGGGAACTCGGGACCACATGAGATACATGGCTGGAGCTCCCGCAACGGTAGTGACATGCTCGCGGGAAATAATCTCTAGTGATCCCACCGGATCAAATCGATCCAGCAACACAATCCCGGCACCTGCAGAAATCGCTAATGCCAACACGGTATTTAGGCCATAAACATGGAAAAGTGGAAGGACCGCCAGCACCGTGTCTTCAGCACTCACCGTTGGCGGATTACGCAAATCTGTAAGGGCCTGAACATTGCTTACCAAGTTCTCGTGGGTAAGCATGACACCTTTGGGATCACCATCTGAACCCGAAGTGAAAAGCAAAAGTGCGAGATCATCGGGGGCCACTTCCGGAAAAACTGTGGTGCTGGGTGCTTTCCCGCGCACTAGGGAGCGAAGTGATTGCTTGAGGAATCCGCGCAAGGTTTCTCGTTCAGTGATTACTTCATCGCAAAAAACAACAGTGCAGGAATCACTCGCGGAAGTCACACCCAATTCACCGGTTGCAGAGTCAACTATCAATAATCGGGCATCGCACTGCTGCATGATTTGGGACAGTTCACTCACCGTGTATCCGGGATTGAGCGGCACCGCCACCAAACCTGCACGAATGACCGCGAAGTAGCTGAGCACGAAATCAGCAGAGTTTCCCAACAAGATCGCCACTCGATCCCCGACCCGAGCAGAAAGCAATCCGCGGTCCATCAGGACCTGAGCGGTGGAAGTAACTCGTTCATCCAGTTCCGAGTACGTCAGCCTTTCTCCCGTGGCGGAATCCACGAGGGCAACCCGCTGTGGGTCTCGGGCAGCAGAGATGCTGAGGAAATCCGAAACCGATGTCACCCTGATCGTGGAGTTCACAACCTGAGTCTGGCACACCCGGCTCTTGGATCCAGCACTCTCACCCGGTTATCGAACCCCTTTTCTCCCATCCCGACTTAGCAATTAGGTACTCTCTCACCATGGCTCTTCCCGATTCAACTGCCGCAGCCAATGTACTTTCTAAGTATCGGCGCTCAGGCGCCGCTGCCGCGGCCAAGGCACATGGGGATCGCCCTCAGAGCGAAACCAAGGCGGCAGCCTTTTTCGATGTCGATAACACGATTATGCGCGGCTCTTCACTATTTCATTTCGCCTCAGGACTGGCCAAAATGAAATACTTCAGCGGTCGGGAAATCTGGGGATTCGGGGTCAAGCAACTCAAGTTTGTTTTATCGGGTTCTGAGGATCCGGAGGATGTTGCTTCAGCCACCGAAGCCGCTTTGGCTTTTGTTCAGGGGCGAAATGTTGAGGAATTGATTCGCCTCGGTGAATTGGTTTTTGATCAAAACATGGTGGACAAGTTGATCCCTGGGTCCTTGGCTCTCGCCCAGAAACATTTAGACGCCGGCCAAGAAGTGTGGTTGGTGACTGCGACGCCGGTGGAACTTGCCGAGATTCTTGCTCGCCGACTGGGTTTGACGGGAGCTTTAGGCACCGTCGCGGAGTCACACAACGGCATTTACACCGGGCGACTTGATGGCTACCCGCTGCACGGCCTTGCCAAGGCAGAGGCGGTCCGGGCCCTCGCCGTCAGCGAAGGATTAGACCTGAGCCAATGTTCGGCCTACTCAGATTCATCCAATGATGTACCAATGCTCTCGAGTGTCGGCCATCCCACCGCCGTTAATCCTGATTCGGAACTGCGTTCCTACGCAAGGGAGATGGGGTGGAATATCGCCGATTTCCGCCGCCGAGCGCATGTGCGCGAATACGCCCTTCCCGCGAGCTCCGCAGCAAGCGGAATCGCCCTCGGCTTAGCAGCGGGCTATCTGTTCGGCCGGCTTGCCCGCAGGTAGGTGAGAAAACCCCAGCCTAGAAAATCCTTTCTCGATGTTCTAATCCGGAAAGGAGCATGCTCCGAATGGTGGCCTGAACCTGGTCGGTGAAATCAAAGGCCGAAATTACCGATGAATCACTCGGCGGGATCATGGGTTCACCGAATGTGACACTCCACTTTGCGGGAAAGGGAATTAGCCCCAGCGGACCGAGTGCGGGGAAAGTCGGTGTGACCGGCAGGTACGGCAGACCTGCCCAGTTCAACAGACCCGAGACACGTCCAACCAGTGGGTACGTTTCCTCGGAACCGATAATTGCCGTAGGGATTATTTCTACCGCGAGTTCACTTGCCAGACGGGCAAATCCGCCGCGACCAAATCTCTGGAGCCGGTAACGTTGATCGAAAGTTTTTGCCACCCCACGCACGCCCTCGGGCCACACACCTACGAGTTCTCCTGACTCTAATAACTCGCGCGCAACAGACGGTGTGGCCGGACGAACACCGAGTTCGTCCAGGAAGTTGTTGACCCCAAGATGGAAGAGGAAATCCGCACCCAAAACTCGCAATGTGCGTTCGGTGTTCTTGGCGACGGCCAGCATGGTGATCAGTCCGTCAATAGCAAATGCACCTGCATGATTGGCCACTACAAGGGCTGGCCCGCTGGTGGGGATATTTTCGGCACCGCGAACGCTGGTTCGGAACCACTCGGTGTAGATCGGGCTGAGGAGTTTCTCGGTCAACTCGCGGCCCAGAGCCGAGGGGAGCGAAGACGCTGATCCCGCGGCCACGGATTACTTCTTGTTTCTGCGCTGGACTCTCGTACGACGCAGCAGTTTGCGATGCTTCTTCTTCGCCATCCGCTTACGACGTTTTTTAATTACTGAGCCCATTAACGATCCTTTGTGACTAAAAGAAAATTACGCGAATCCTTTTCGCGAACGAACGCGAAGGCTTTTCGCGAACGAAGAGGAGTCTATCTGTTCCGGTTTGGACCGGAGCGGACCCCTTGGAAAAACGAGTTATGCGGTCTCGACATACGAGTCGCGAAGGTAGTCCTGCACTGCCTGCTCGGGTACTCGGAAAGAACGTCCTACCCGGACCGCAGGGAGTTCTCCGTTGTGCACCAAGCGATACACGGTCATCTTGGAGACGCGCATTACAGACGCCACCTCTGCAACAGTCAAAAATCGAACATCGCCAAATGCCGAAGTAGCCATACATCTCTCCTGATAATAAATTTTGTGCCGGTCGATTCGTGTACATCGGTGCAATTAAAATTCAGCGCAGTTGCTACCTGTCTTCATTAATCGCTTCCCAAACCTTAGTGGGTGAATGGAGGTTCATGTGACCCGATACCGAAAAATAGTTTAATCGGGGGGTCCACCGCACTAGAACCAGGAGTTAACCTCGGGGTCGATTTCGTAGTACGGAAAGACAGCCAACCGAGTCTGCATGATTGCCTCATCGACTGGATTTTTCGGGTTAAATCCTTGCTCAATGGGTTTTGCCCATGGCTCGGCACCATCGGTCATGACCGGGGTAATCGCCGAACCCGTGAGTGCCCTGACATATTCAATAAATGAGTCGGGAACCGGTGTGGATTTCGCCACCGGCTTACCAGCCATAACTGCGATCAAATGCGCCCACGACCGAGGAACGGCATTGAAAAGGTCATAGCCTCCACCGCCGACGGACACCAACTTGCCTCCATGAGCATGTGCTAGTCGATGTACCGCTTGATAGGCGCTGAGCTGACCGTCGACGGACAAAGTGAGGTGGGTGAGCGGATCCTCCGCATGTGAATCGGCACCGTTTTGACAAATAATGATTTCGGGGGCAAATGCGTTTACAACCGGGGGAACCACCGCCGAAAATGCCCGCAGGAATCCTTGATCCCCGGTTCCTGCAGGAAGGGCAATGTTGACCGCACTACCGAGTGCATCGGGCCCACCGATCTCACTTGGGTCGCCGGTACCTGGAAATAGGGATCTGGGGCTTTCGTGAATGGAAATTGTGAGGACACGGGGATCATTCCAGAAGATCTCTTGCACGCCATCGCCGTGGTGAGCATCAATGTCGATGTATGCGATCCGCTTCGCACCCCGGTCGAGTAATTCGGCAATCGCAACCGCAATATCGTTGTAGACGCAAAAGCCCGCGGCAGAATTTGCATGGCCGTGGTGAAGTCCACCTGCGAGGTTCACCGCATGCTCTGCGTCACCCGTCCAGACGGCCACGGCGGCCGCCGTTGTGGCCCCGGCAACCCTCGCGGCAGCTCGATGCATGTTCGCGAACACGGGGTCATCTGATGTACCGAGTCCGTGCTCGGCAGAAAAAAAGTGTGGGTCATGGGAAGCTTGTTTGACCGCTGCGATCAACTCCGGTGTGTGCACGCGTAAGAGCTGTTCATCGGTGGCCAGCGGGAAATCCGAGGTCAGTTCGAGATCATCAAGAACACCCAACTCCTTGGCCAGCTGCATGGCCAATTGAACGCGAATCGGCGCCAAGGGGTGAGTTGGTCCAAGGTTGTACTCGGCCAAGTCTTCATTCCACGGAATAAATAGTGCCGCTGGGTGCGACAGTGTCATGGGGACCCAAGTTCGTTGGCACGCTCGGTTCCGCGTGCCAACGCTGCAACTACTGCGGGGCCAACGTGTGAATCATCAAGGACCTGCATGGCTGCCGCCGTCATGCCACCGGGAGATGTCACCTGTTGACGCAAGGCAATGGGTGACATCGCGGATGTAGCGAGAAGATCAGCCGACCCCAATAGAGTTTGGCGCACTAATTCTTCGGCGGTCGCTGGGTCGAGGCCGAGTTCATGAGCTCCCTGAAGCAAATACTGCGCCAGATAAAACAGGTACGCAGGGCCGCTGCCGCTCACCGCAGCAAGTGCATTTTGTTGGGACTCCGGAACTTCCACCACAACACCGACGGAGGACATTAATTCACAAGCAACATCCAGGGATTCGCGGGTGCATTCGGGTGATCCGCTCACGCCGGTCACACCTTTCCCAATAATCGAAGGTGTGTTCGGCATGGCTCGAATTATTTGATCAGTATTGGGAAATACCCGGCCGATGAACTCGGTGGTGATCCCCGCGGCAACTGAAATAACCACCGTTCCTGGGGCAATGAAAGTGGAGAATTCATGAAGAATCTCCCGAATCATTTGTGGTTTGATCGCCACCACCACGACCGAGCACTCGGTGAGAACCGCGCGGTCTTCGGTAACGGTAAGTAAATGTTCGGTGTATTCGGCTTCAAGGGGGGCATACTTCGGTTTATCCCGCACCACGGCCACAATCCGGTGCACCTTGTTCGACCAGCCGGCAATGAGCGCTTGACCCATGGATCCCGTGCCAATGATCCCAATGGTTGTCGCGTTGACCCTATTGGCTGGTGAGTCCGACATACCCTCAGCCTGCCATACGGGCGCAGGCAGATGTGTTTATGGAAGTGGTTTCGTGGGATCAATCAGGTTTTGGATTACCGGTGCCACCATGGCCACAACCTGATCTTCCGGCAAAGACGACAGCGGTTCCACTTTCAGGAAGTATCGGTACGCAATAATTCCCGAGAGATATGCACTGATCAGCGCGCCGCGCAGGCGGGCGTCGGGGATCCCCACTGCAACCAATACTCGATCAATGACCGCCGTTTGAAAGTAGTCAGACAGGGGCTTGATCACACCAAAAACATCGACCCCGGAAATGGTGGTTCCCTGCACCATGCCGGCCGCCTTGCCGAGGTCTGTTCGCACACTTTCGTCAGCTACCAACTGGAAGGTGGATCGGACAATACGTTCACCCAAACCATCTATTCCCGGTGCAACCAGCGCTGGAATTGCACGTTGTGGATCAAAGGGCAATGCCATGGCGGCGGCGAACAGTGCTTCTTTGTTGTTGTAAAGGTTGGTAATGACGGTGGGGGCAACACCCGCGGCCGCCGCAATGGACTTCACCGTGGTTCGGGCGTAACCGGAGGCAAGGAAAGCTTCACGGGCAGCTTTAATTACTCCGCCGAGATCTCCCGAGTTCGGAGTCGTCGCCATAATTCCCTCCCACTCAAGTGACTCAGCCCAGCAGGTGAGCTCGGCCGAACTCTAGGCTCTCACGGATATCAGCAATGCGCTGTTCTCGGGTCACCGCTGAATGAGTGGAGATTTCGGTGATTACCGCACCATCGAAACCTGTTGATTTCAATAACGCCAAGGCCTCGGGCAGTGGCTGGGTTCCTCTGCCGGGCACCAAGTGTTCATCAGTCGCTGAATCGGTGCCATCGGCCAAATGAATGTGGCCTAAACGACTGCCCAAGTCACGAATCATGTCCTGGGGGTCGGTCCGGGACACCGCGGTGTGGGAAAAGTCCAGGGTCAAACTCGAATAGTCATGTTTGCGGATATCCCAATCGGGGGCGTAGGCGGGCACCGAACCACGGCCAGCTCGCCATGGGTACATGTTCTCCACAGTGAAGGTAATCGGACTATTCGCATTCAATTCGGCGATTCCGGATTCGAATTTTTTGGCATAGTCGCGCTGCCAGCGAAATGGCGGATGCACCACAACTGTTTCAGCGCCCAGTAATTGTGCAACTTCATCGGCTTTGATCAATTTGCCCCATGAGTCAGTCCCCCACACCCGCTGCGTGATCAGCAAACACGGGGCGTGCAGAGACAGAATCGGTATTTGATAGTGCTGCACCAAATTTCGTAACACGGTGGAGTCCTGGCTCATGGAGTCAACACCCACCATGACCTCGACACCGTCGTACCCCGTGGTCGCTGCGATTTCAAAAGCAGCCGCGGTCGACTCGGGGTACACACTGGATGAAGAGAGACCGAATTTCATGACGGCACTTCTTCAGTTTCTTTCGGGGCTCTGCGCCACTTATCCGTATACACGGTCACCACCCACACGGCGATAGCTCCGACAAGTCCGACAGAGATACTGATGACGCTGTACTTCTCTGGACCCAGAGCCAAAGCGAAGAAATTCGATAGAAACGGAATGAACAACACGGCAACGAACATGAAAACCATGGTGAGAACGATCCCAATGCGAATCAGATTAAGCGGGCGCGCACTTTGCGCAAGTACCGCAGTAGTGACAATAAACAGCGTGATGGTGGCAGCAGACTGAGCGTTCAGCGTTGGTTCCTTGAAATACAAAGCTGCGCCGTAACTCGCAAATGCAGATACCGCAGCAATGATCCCGGCCGGGATGGCAAATAGCAGAACCCGATTGAAAAACCCGGGGCGAAACCGCTCCGTGTTGGGCATGAGCGCGAGAAAAAACCCGGGAATTCCAATCGTCAGGGCGCTCACAAGGGTCAAGTGGCGCGGCAGGAAAGGAAATGCGACCGCAAATATTGCTGTCGCTGCACTGATGATCATGGCGTAGAAGCTCTTTGTCAGGAAAACATCAGCAACACGTTCAATATTTCCGAGCACTTTGCGGCCTTGTGCCACAACACTAGGCATGACCGACCACTGGTCATCAAGTAACACGATCTGAGCGACTGCGCGCGTGGCCCCGGCACCCGAGCCCATGGCAATTCCGAGATCGGCGCTCTTGAGCGCGAGGACATCGTTAACGCCGTCACCGGTCATGGCAACGGTTTTGCCCCGGGTATGCAGCGCTTCGACCATGCCTTGTTTTTGTGCGGGGGTTACCCGGCCAAAAACGTTTTCGGTGGCGAGAACATCGGCGATTTCACTTGTACTGGTAGGCAAATGGCGAGCGTCGTAGGGGTGATCCGCCCCGGGAACACCCGCTTGTTGGGCAATTGCCCCCACAGTCTCGGCGTTGTCACCGGAAATCACTTTGACGTTGACCCCCTGGTCCAGGAAGTAGCGAACCGTGGCGGCGGCATCGGCGCGAAGTGTTTGGCTGATCACAATCAAAGCAACGGAGTTCACGCCATTGGTCTCGGTCAAAACGGTGTCGGCGGTCACCGAGTTCGAATGTGTTGCCAGAACCAAAACGCGAGCACCGGTTGATGTGTACTTATCGGATTCTTTCCGCATGGCCGAGTTACTGGGATCCACCATTTCAGGTGCCCCGATAATCCATGTTCCGTGTTTTTCAAATGTTGCCGCTGCCCATTTGCGGGCACTCGAAAATGGCACATTGCTTGCTTCTACCCAATTCGGAGACGGGAACCTTGTTGCGATCGCGGTCAACGTCGGGTTCGGGTTTTCATCAATGGAGGCCAGGGCACCTAATGCGAGAGGAACTTGAGTAATGATCTCTGAATCGGTTACCAGGTCGACCACCTCTTGAACCTGCATACCCGGCTCGGTCAAGGTTCCGGTTTTGTCCGCGCACACGGTGTCCACTCGTGCAAGTACCTCGACCGCTGGTAGGTCTTGTACCAATACCCGCTTGCGGGCCAAAGCAATCACCGAGACTGCCATGGCAATTGAGGTCAAAAGTACTAAGCCCTCAGGGACCATGGTGACGATGCCCGCAATGGTTCCGCGGATCGCTTCATCAAGCGGAAGTTTCGCTCGAAACACCTGCGACACAAATAAAAGTATCCCCACAGGCAGCAGGAAATAGGAAACATAGCGAATAAACCGATTTATGGAATCACGCAGTTCGGAGTCTGTTTTTTGAAACTTCTTTGCCTGTTCGGTTAACCCTGCTGCGAATGAATCCCGACCCACCCGAGTTGCGCGGTAGTAGCCTGACCCTGCAACCACAAATGAGCCACTCATGGCTTCATTGCCGACAACTTTGTCGACTGGATCAGCTTCGCCCGTCAGCAAACTTTCATCGATTTCTAAACCATTTGAGGTAACAACAACTCCATCGACGACAAGTTGATCACCTATTTTGATGACGATGAGATCATCGAGAACAATGTCTTTTGAATTGACCGTAATGTCTTCACCGTTGCGGCGGACAATTGGCTTGGCTTCGCCAATGACCGCCAACTTGGCCAATGTTCGCGAGGCTCGATACTCCTGGGTTGTGCCAATCAAGGTATTTGCCACGATCACAAGACCAAAGAGCGAGTCCTGCCACGGCGCCACTATTACCATGACGATCCACAGGGATCCGATGAGGAAGTTGAACCACGTTAATGTATTAGCACGAATAATGCTGGAAAGGCTTCGACTATTGGCATCGGGTGCGTCATTTGTTTCCCCGCGAGCAACCCGCTCGGCTACCTCAGCGGTCGTCAGACCATCGAGATCGTGCAGTTCAACCGCGGTCATTGCACCATCCAATCATGTGGGTAGACCTCCGGTCAGGGTCCCACTTCGAGACAACTGCCGGGTTCCCGTTGAAACTACGAACAAAGCCAAGCCAAGGGACTGTTCCCGCACCTACGACATCGAATCAAGGGATCGCAAAATGACACCCTCGCGCAATGCCCATGGACAAATTGCAATGCTGTTGGCATGAAAAAGTTCCATGGCGGCCTCGGCGACCAATGCCCCGGCAAGCATTTGACCTGATCGACCCGGAGAAACTCCGGGAAGTCCCTGCCGCTGATGTTCATCCATGTCGGCAAGTCGATCAATGATCTGACTGACCCCGGCCAGTGACAACTTACGGTTCACATAGATACCAGCAGATGAATCAGGGGCCCCAGCAATCCGAGCGAGTTGCTTAAAGGTTTTTGAGGTTCCTACATGGGCTCGCGGTTTTTCACCCTTGGATAACCGGCTCACCATGGCCGCGATTTCAGCCCGAATGTGTTTGCGTAGCTCCTTAATTTGTTCGGGCAATGGTGGATCAACGGTAATGAACTCACGGGTCAACAGGCCAGCGCCGAGAGGAAGGGATGCCGCACTGTCGGGTTCTTCATCGTCACCGACAGCTAGCTCCAGGGATCCGCCACCAATGTCAAAGACCATGAGCCTTCCTGCAGACCATCCGACCCACCGGCGAGCGGCCAGGAAAGTCAATTCAGCTTCGGTTTCACCACTCAAGACATCGATGTGGATTCCAGTTTCATTTTCCACTCGTTCGCGCAACTTAGCTTGATTTGGTGCATCGCGGATTGCCGATGTTGCAAAGGCAATTGTTTGACTGACGCCCAACTTTTCCGACGTAACTTGGCTTTGAATTATGAAATCAATAAGTGTTTCGATTGCTTCATCGGATATAACTCCGGTGGTGTCGGCGAATTGAGCCAGCCGGAGTTCGAGTTTGCTTTTATGCGCGGGTGTGGGGGCTCCGCCATAATGTGCGTCGACCACCAATGAGTGGACAGTATTTGATCCAATGTCTAGTACCCCTAATCGCACAGGCTCACATTACTGGGCGTTGCGAGTAACACTCCGATCACACCGGGTGCGAGTCGCACATGAGTGTTCACGCGCATCAGCGTTCACCCGTATCAGTGTTCAAGTGACTTGAGCCAGCCAATGCTGCGGTCAAGAGTTAATTGACCTAGGCTCAGGCCGTGCCTGAAGTCCCCCTTGATTTCCCTCGCCAATGGGTCGAGTTCGTTGACCCTGCCGACACCGATCAACTGATCCGGTGTGACCTCACCTGGCTCACTTCCAAGTACAACTGTATTTTCGGTCGCGGCTGCAAAGGTATTGATGCCGACAAACCAGATGCCGGTTGCTGTGTGCATGGTGCCCACTTCTCCGAGAAAAAGGATGAAAAACGGGTAAGGACCTGGGTCAAGAAACTAACACCAGAACTGTGGGAGAACTACGAAACCGGTCACGGTAAAAAGGGGTGGATCGAAAAAGAAGATGGCGCGGATAAAACCCGAGTGGTCAACGGTGCCTGCATTTTTCACAATAACCAGGACTTCGAGGGTGGCTATGGCTGCGCCCTGCACCACCTGGCAATCCAAGAGGGTGTTTCTTTCATAGAAACCAAGCCCGAGGTCTGTTGGCAACTGCCCCTGCGCCGAACCTATGAAAAACAAGACCAGGAAGACGGCCGCGAGCGGCTCGTGGTGGTTCTGGGCGAGTACGACCGCCGCGGTTGGGGCGAGGGCGGGCACGACTTCCACTGGTACTGCACCGGTAACACCGAGGCTCACAACGCCCCTGAGCCGGTTTATATCAACTCCAAGGACGAAATCGTGGCGTTGATCGGCAAACTGGCGTACGAGGAACTCGTGAAACTCTGCAAAAATCGCGAACAGGTACTCACAGACTTCAATCAGCGGGGTAAAAAGAGTGCCGAGGCTGCCAGAATTGGCCTATCCGTTCACCCCGCGGATCCACCCGTTAACTGAGGATTTCACCCATGGCAAAGGCAGCCGCGAAAGCACCCCTATATAGGTGTGCCGAATGCGGCTGGTCCAGTGCCAAGTGGGCGGGCCGCTGTGGTGAGTGCCAAGCGTGGGGCACGGTTGCGGAAGTCGGTGCTGCGAAGGGGGCCACCCAAGCGAAGCGCTCCAGTACCCCGGCCATTCCCATCACAAGCATCGACATCACCCAAGCCCAAGCATCAAGCACCGGCATCAGTGAGTTTGACCGGGCTCTCGGGGGCGGGTTTGTCCCCGGTGCAGTACTTCTCCTTGCCGGTGAGCCTGGTGTGGGTAAATCCACTCTGCTGCTCACCGTTGCTGCGGAGTGGGCCAATCAGGGCAACAAAGTTCTCTACGTCACCGGCGAAGAATCAGCAGCACAGGTCCGCTTGCGTGCCGAACGCATTGGCGCACTGAGTGATTCGCTGTATCTCGTGGCTGAAACCGATCTGGGTCTAACACTCGGTCACGTTGAGGAAACCCAACCCTCCTTGTTAATTGTTGACTCGGTTCAAACAATTCAAAGCTCGGACATTGAAGGTGTGTCAGGTGGAGTGACACAGGTCAAGGAAGTTGCAGCCGCCCTCATCGCAACCGCGAAAGCCCGAAACATGACTACCGTTCTCGTTGGCCACGTGACAAAAGATGGTTCAGTCGCTGGCCCCCGCGCCCTTGAGCATCTGGTGGACGTTGTTCTGCAATTCGAAGGTGACCGGCACGGTCCATTGCGTTTGGTGCGCGCGGTCAAGAATCGCTACGGTCCAGCAGATGAAATCGGGTGCTTCGAATTAAGTGAAGATGGTATCCACGGCTTGCCCGACCCCAGTGGTTTATTCCTCGGCGATCGCACGACTCCTGCTGCCGGCACCTGCGTCACTATTACGGTGGAGGGAAAACGACCATTGGTCGCTGAAGTGCAGGCGTTGATTGCCCCCTCCAGTTCGCCCCAACCGCGTCGGGTAACCAGCGGGTTGGATTCCTCTCGCACCGCCATGATGCTCGGAATCTTGGAACGTCGAGCGAATCTGAAACTCTCCACTGCCGATTGTTTTGTTGCCACGGTGGGTGGCATGCGACTTTTGGAACCGGCCACCGATCTGGCAACCGCCCTCGCGATTGTCAGCAGTGTGAAAGATGTTCCCCTGCCGAGCAGCTTGGTTGCCATCGGTGAGATCGGGCTCGCCGGTGACATTCGACGAGTCACCGGCTTGGAAAAAAGACTGAGTGAAGCCTCACGGCTTGGGTTCACTCACGCGATTATTCCGGCCGGCGCACAGGTCAAGGTCGCTGGAATTACCACTCACCCGGTTGCGAATATCTCAGAAGCAATCACGGCAATCGGTGAAGTTGCGCGCCAGCGGGATTAATTCAGTCCTTCGCCGTAATGGCAAACGGGGTGGAATCGCTGCGCACATCGAGATTTCGGCCAATGACAACGTACCGACCAGGTTGAGCAACTTTCTTAATGTCAGGGCACCCCTTTTGACTCAAACGCCCATTCCACGTGATGGTGGATTGCACTTTGTCCCCGGGTTTGAGAGTGACCACCCTGGCTTTCTTATTGTTACTGCAGTCATCACTTGACCACACGTGGTATCCACCCGATTCCACTTCGAGTTCATTGGCCTTGGGGCCAACATCACGAAGGCATGGAACAGTTCCTTGATTTTCAATTGTCAGGGTGAGAACCGGTTTCGCCCCGACAATATAGGCTCCTGAGTCGGTGGTCGCTTCTACATAAATCGCGGAATCAAGGCACCCCACCGGTTCGGTATTCACCACAACTTCTTCTTCAGCCACGACAGTCTCGGGGGTCACTTCAGTTGAAGTGGTACCCGAGTCGGCCGGGCTGGTCTCACCGTTGGATCCGCTACCAAAAATACTGCGAGCCATCCAGATCAGCGCTACCACCAAGGTGAGGACCACGAGAATCAGTGCGGCGCGGCGGACCCAATACACGCTGGCTGGCTCGGGGCCGATCGGATTCACACTCACGACTTAAGACTAATACGGCACCGCTCCCCTGCGATTTCATGGCAGGCGTGAAACGATTCGGAGGTGCAGCCACCCACAAATCCCCCTAAGACTCCCCCTAAGACCAGCACCGTTATTCGGTGGTTTCAGGGCTGCGCGCGCGATTTACCCTGGCGACGGTCGGTAACAAACATCAATCCGGATCCCTGGGGGGTAATGGTCAGTGAGTTCATGCTCCAGCAGACCCCCGTGAATCGGGTGCTACCCGCGTGGGTCGAATGGATGACCACGTGGCCCACCCCCAATGCTTTAGCAACGGCAACGCCCGCCGATGCGATCCGCTTGTGGGCGAATCTTGGATACCCGCGAAGGGCGGTGCGACTACACCGCAGTGCTCAAATAATTGCCACCCAATTTGATAACCAAGTACCGCAGACATTTGAACAACTCATTGCTTTACCCGGTGTCGGTGAATACACGGCTAATGCAATTTTGGCTTTCGCTTTTGACCAACCAACTTTTGTCATGGACATTAATGTGCGCCGGGTGATCTCTCGAGCTTGGTTGGGTCAAGCTCACCCAGCAAATTCACTCTCCGCTGTTGAGCGCGCATTTGCGCAATCACTGGTGCCAAAAAATCCAGCACGTGCGCCACTATGGGCGGCTGCTTCCATGGAATTGGGTGCATTGGTCTGCACCGCACAGAACCCTCAGTGCACTAAGTGTCCCATTCGGAAAAATTGTCTGTGGTTTACATCCGGTCAACCACAAAACGTGGGTAGGCCTCGGACTCAAGCAAAATACGAGGGAAGTGACCGCCAAGAACGCGGTCGAATTCTGCGTGAACTCCGATCCAGTGATGTAGCACTACCCATCAAGCAATTGAGGAAAAGCGCAAAAAACGAACAGCAATTTGATCGCGCACTTCAATCACTAATTAAAGAAGAATTAATCATCGATGTCCCGCGAGGGAAGGTGTCACTTCCAGAAAGTTAATTCAGCATCTTCAATCGGTAAATGCGGTCATCTACCCGTGATGGATCACCACGACCATCGGTGTTACTCGAGATCAACCACAGTGAGCCGTCCGGTGCCTGTTCAATGGTGCGCAACCGTCCTAGGTCACCCAATTTCACCGCAATGGGAGTTTGTGCTTTGGGATCCGCAGAAGTAACACCGGTTAATGGCACCTGCCACAACACTTCGCCGCGCAAACTCGCAACAAAAGCATTGTCGTCCGCGATCGCGATTCCGCTAGGTGACGCCAGTGATGTCGGGGCCCATTGCATTTTCGGGCTCACATAATTCGGATTGGTGCTGTATCCCTCATAAAGGGGCCAGCCATAGTTCTTGCCACGTTGAATCAAGTTCAATTCATCTGCATCTTTACTGCCAAATTCACTCGCCCACAACTGCCCGCGGCTATCGAGGGCAAGACCCTGGACGTTGCGGTGACCAGAACTGAACACTCGCGGACCACCCATGGCTTTTCCATTGCGATCAATTAACAGGATTTTTCCGCCCAAGTTATTGGGGATCTGTGACAGATCAGGGTCTCCCGCGTCACCTGTGGCCACGTAAATACCACCATCGGGTCGCACCAAAATGCGCCCTCCATTGTGATACGAATTTTTAGGAATCCCCGACAGGATCACGGTTGGTTTACCCAACTTGCCACCAACAATCGGGATCCGTACAACCCGGTTGTCCTTTGCTGCCGTGTAATAGGCATACAACTCATTTTGTGACTGAGACAGGGCAATTCCCAGAAGTCCACCTTCACCCGATGGCTCGACTCCAGCGATCTTGCCTACCGTCCGGGTATTTCGACCAGCTGGCTTAGACGGGTCAATTTCCTTAATCAGTGCGGTATCACGTTCGCTCACCCACGCCTTACCGTTGGAAAGGAAAGCTAATCCCCACGGCGATGTCAGACCCTGTGCCACCACCTTGTCCCGCTCCACCGACGGCACCGCGGAAGCCGGGGCGAATCCAAGGAGTCCCGCGACAACAGCCACGGCCACACCAATCGACATTCGAGATGACAACATACCTTCATCAAAACACGAATAACTCATTACGGCAACACATATGCTCACCACGTGAATCGTCAACTTCTTGCTGCTGTGATGACGGCCAGTGCCGTAATTTTCCCGTCTGCATCAGCATCCGCGGCAGATGACTCAACGCTCCACCAAGTAGGTACCTATGACTATCTGTTGCAGCCAGACTTTACCGGCTTACTAGAAACTGACCGGGTCACCGAAAACACCACCTTGGGTCTGGGAACTTTCGCCAATCTCGATGGTGAATTTGTCTTGGTGGGTGGCGTTGCCTATCGGGTACCCACAACTGGAATACCCGAACGGATCACGGGCAAAGAGCTCACCCCATTTGTTCAGGCGATTAACTTCACACCAACGAAGTCCGGCCCGGTTCCCCCCGGCACCCAGTGCAATCAATTGATCCCGGCCATTAACGAACTCATTGGAACAGACCAAGGAATTGTTGCCGTGCGGGTTCGCGGAACTTTCACTCAATTGCAGGCACGCAGCGTTCCCAAGCAAGAAAAACCGTGGCCGAGTTTTGCCACCGTCCTTAGCCAACAAACCCAATTCAATCTTGACGGCAGTAAGGCCGCCCTCGTTGGTTTCCGCCAGGGAACAAACTTCCTTGGGATCGGTCAACCAGGACTCCACCTCCATGGAATAACGCGCGGAAAGAACGCCGGGGGGCACATCCTCTCCTGCACCGCGGGCAGCGATGTGCAACTCTCTGTTCAACGTGCTTCTTCAGTCGACATCAAGAACTAGTGCGGAAGTGGTGGCAACCGAAGTCGCCACCACTTGGCACGCATACGGTTAGACTCGCAACACGTTGAGTAGCCATCGGAGTAATTCGCGAAGCACAAGGCTCAGCAGAACTACTCCAACCCGTGCTAAGAATCGCTTAGTTGGAGCGAACCTAGTGGTTAGACCCGGCCCCACGGCCGGGTCTTTCCCATTTGGTGAAGGATTTTGCATCCGTCACATCACCCCCCACCCACCCCCACCATCCCCTCGCAAATTTCCCGCAAACAACACGGGGTTCGAGGACCTAGGTCAGGGACAACGAGGCAACGCCGCACCAACAAACACACTCAGCACCACAACGCTAAATGCGAAAAAGATGGATGCAAAGATGCAAACGGATAGTTGTGGAAAATGCAGAATGGGCCGTCTGCGAACAGGGGAATTTAGTTCGGAGTGAATGGGAATTGCTGTGTGCTGCCATCTGCCCAGGGTTGGGTTACCGGAGTGAGTCGGTGGGTAGTTCGCTGGATGTTAAGTAGGTTCACCATGATCGCCTGAGTCGCGGCAACATCCCGGTTGTTGTACAAATTATTCAGTTCCGTTGGATCGGCTGTGGTGTTGTACAACTCAAATTCATCTGCTGGCGGGGCAACTTGACCGCTGGTTGGGTTGAGCGCCTTGACCGTTGTTGTCGCTACCTTGGTTCCCGGCTGATTCACTGGCCCGGCAACAATTGTTTGAACATCTTGGACATTGGGGTTTGACCAGAATTGGGGGTTATCCCAGTAGCGTGAGTACTTCCAGCGCTGCTTGGTACCACCGGGACCGGTCGGCAGGTACGTGACCACCGTTTCCACACAGTTTGGTTGATCCACCGGCTGATACGGAAGACCAAGAACACTCACGGCGTTCGCACCTTTAAATGGCTGATCGTCTGTCATGAAGTAAATGGCGCGTTCTTGATAGCGCACTGAATCCTCTTCACCAAGGAGGACGCCTGAGAGGTCATTGCCCACCAAACGCCGCACCTGAGTATGGGTCTTGGTGAGCTCTTTAGCTATTACATTCTCATTCAACCCTGCCAGACCCAGCATGGTCGGAATGAGGTCCGCGTGACTTGTCAACATGTCACTCGACTGCTGGGTGGGGAACAACGTGGGGTTGTGGAACACGAACGGAACCTTCAAGATTTCATCGTAGGCCGCGTGCCACTTCTGGAACATGCCACCGTGCGCACCCAGCATTTCGCCGTGATCGGAGAGATAAATGATTATGGTGTCGCGGTACTGCTCCCGATCGTCGGTGAGTGCGTCAATTACCCGACCGATTTGTTCATCAACATTCTTTTGCAGTTGATAGTAGAACCGGTGGTAAGGGGTGTCGTTGATCAACGGCTGAAAACCCTTGGGATACCGCGACACAAAACTGCCTTGGGCAACTGGTTTATTACTCAAGTCCTCATTTGTTGAACGGGTATAGCGTTCATCAAAAAGGTTTTGTGGAACATTGGAACCAATAAGCTGCTGCGCCAAATAAAAGGCACCTTGGGCACCGGTGAGGTCGGCAGCCAATGTCAAACTGCCCCACAGGGTGATGTCGTGCGGGTTCACAAAGGATGTAACGAGCAGCCACGGGTTGTCAGCCCGGCGCAGTTTTTGGAGTTGCTCCACGCCCAGATCCGCGTATACCTCGTCGCGGCCGCGACCACCGGGACCTGAGGATCCGGAGTTCAGTGGGTTTCTGCCATGGGGCTCTGGACCAATAAACCCGGTGAATCCGTACTTTTCCAAGCGCTCGGACTCGAGGTAGATGTCCTCGAGATGACGGTCACGGAAACCGGCATCGGTATAGGAAGGAAGCGGGTTGTAACTAGTGGGTTGATACAGATCAGCATCGGAGATGTGCCACTTACCCTTCCAGTAGGTGTCGTAACCGGCGGCTCGGAACCAGTTGCCGAGAGTGGGTACCGTGGTGGGATCAAGCCAGTACAAGTCCTGTTCAATCGCTGTCTTGGCCGCGCCGGAGGTTTGGGCAATACCGTGAAGTGACGGATACTGCCCGGTGTAGACCGAAGCACGACTGGGCTGACACGCCACAGACATTACGTGGTGCTCAGTAAACTCAAAGCCGTTGCGACGGATAAAGTTTTGAGTCGGCAGGTTTGCGGTACGCCAGGCGCGCAACTCTGCAGATTCATATACCGGTGCGGCACGTTGTTCGTCCATCATCACGATCAGGAAGTTAGGTCGACGACGAAGGCGGCCACGTGGCTTGAAAGGTTGAGCCGCGCTCGCAGGTTGTGAAGATGCAGCGGACGCCATGGCCACAGCTGCACCGGCAACACCTGCCGCCTGAAGTAATCTGCGACGACTCAAACCATTTTCGGAACCGGAGTCATTTGTCATTACTATCCCTTCTTTGGCAGGGGCTTGTAGAGATAGATGCCCCCGGTAGCTACGTTGTAGGTCACCGTGTACTCGAAATACACCGAATTACCGGTGTTGATTGTCGCCCTGCCAGAGTCAATCACTCGAACAAGATTTCGCGATGCAGAACTGCCTGCGACAAAGGAATCACCAATAAATGAACTGGTTGGAACAGAGAGAGTGACGCGGGTGCCCGGACGCAATTGATTTGCCATTGCTGTGGGCAGGCGCGAAAACTGACGGCCCTTGACTCGCATTACGGTGAACCCGGAGTCAAACCAAGTGGGAACGCACATTTCCGGTTGTCTACCGAATTTCCAGCATCCATTTGCTGCATGGTCATCCCAGAGCAGGGCACCGTTGACATTAGACCCCGCAGGTGGAAGTTGAAAGAACATGTTTGCGTTGGCCGGCGCACGCGCCCCCAAAATTAGTGCACCCGGATTCTTAGCTCCGGTTACCAGACCAGCAAAGTGAACGCTCCAATGCAACCCAAGGTCGCCAGGCAGTGCCACCAGTGGATTGGTGAGATCACCGGTCCCTACGCCAATACCCAAAATGCCGGAGACCCCAATTCGCTTCCATTGGTCGATATACGGGTTGTCGGTGTTGATGTACTGAAATGGGACGTCAAGGGTGGTGCTGACACCGTTGAGGGTCATGGGTGCCGAACCAATAAATCCCGGAATCTTCAAGCCGCCAACTGAAGCGCTGATCTTCTTATTTGAAATTCGCATACTGGGGTGGCTGCCGCTCCACAGTCGAAGCCCGACCGACCCGGTATCCAACATCACGGACAGCGGCGCCGACCGGCCGACCACAATCTCCACGATCCCATTCGATCCACCCGTGCCCGGCGTCCTGATTGTGGAAATTGGCACCGTGACGGTGATGGGAACTTTAACCGCTTGGGTCGGAACGAGAGATGAATCCGAATCAGCCTGGGCGGGTACCGCGGAAAACACAAGTGCAAATGATGCCAGCGTGCCAAGAATCGCTGGATTAATGCGAATGGTGTGCCCTCCCTTGGGGTACTCACGGAAAAAGTGTTTACGTCAACCAGATGTATTCGCCATTTCGAAGATGAATTTACTATAGGGGATCCTGAGGTGGCAATAGCGCTCGACAAAAAGGACTTGTCAAAAAGGACCCATCAAAAAGGATCTGACTAGGTGGGTCACCGCTGCCTCCGGCAAATCCAATCCGCTCAGACTAAATTCCGCGGGTATACCGACCTGCGGCCATCAATATCTCGAGCATTGGGAGCCAATGAGCGACTCACACACGTTACTTACCCAACCACACCTTAAATACGTGCGTCCAGCCATTAGCTCCCATGTTGGTGGAAACAACCTGCCCACGTGCTCCGGAGTATTTCCCTGATCCGCCGACTACTGGGCGAATGGTGGTCTGACCGGCTGCAATTGTGGCTCCTGCCGGCGGATACAGGGAAACCCCGCCAACCACCATTTGGTCTTTTTCTGCACCAAAAACATAGGTGAGGTTCGATGTTCGGAGTTCCTGTCCGCCTGGCATGGCCGTATCAAGTGTGGTCAACGTTCCGGCCAAGTACTGACCATCTGCCGCCGTACCGTTCACCGCTATCGGGATGAAGAAGGTACGCACCGCGCCAATTCCAGTGCCGCTCACAGCGATTGGATTCACGGCCTGGTGATACACCCGCACCGTGATCGGCTTCTCTGCGGCGTTCACGGGAGAGACGGCAACAGCGCTCACCAACCCAAGGGACATGATCGTGGCAAGTATTACGCGAGTGATTTTCATGATCGGAGTTTAGTCACACGCCGATTACCAAGAGACACTACGTGCAACACGCACCTTTGCTCTCCATCAGAGGCAACTCGGTGGTGGATTCCGCCTCTGGGTTGTCGTCTTTGATCACATAAAACTCCCACGGCGTGCCATTGGGGTCGTGCAACCACACCTTGTCCTGCACTGCGTAGCAGCAGGTGGTGTCGTCCTCTTCTAGATCCACCAGACCGGTGGCATCCATGCGTGCTCGAGTTTTTGTGTATCCATCAGCAGTGAGTTCCTCGGCGCCCAGGTGGTTCAGCGCCCCAGCGGGACCATGTCCGCGTGCATCAGCACCAACCTCGATCAGAACCAACTTCAGCGGTGGCTCCGCGATCTCGAAGTTGGCGTACCCCTCGCGGATCTTGTGTGGCTGAACCCCGAACACCTTTATATAGAAGTCAATGGACGCCTGAAGATCAGCGACACTGAGGGCGAGTTGCACGCGAGACACAGGAACCTCCGGATATATGTACATCCATATTGATGTTTGGGTGAAAAGAAACTACCATCTATATTGATATCCGTCAATATGGATCACCACCGGAAAGGCCACCAGTGACAACCCTCACGATTACCGAGTGCTGCTCCCCCGTGGCCACCTCTGACTTCACCAGCATCGATGCCGACAATCTGGCCCGCGTTCTTAAAGCAATCGCTGAGCCCGCTCGACTGCAGATCCTCAACCTCATTCGCACCAGCCCCACCGCCGACTCCTGCGTGTGCGATATCACCGCCGCCCTCCACCTCAGCCAACCAACAATCTCCTATCACCTCAAAAAAATGGTGGAAATCGGATTACTGAAAAAAGAAAAGCGCGGATATTGGAATTGGTATTCAATTAACGATGCCCAACTGGCGGGACTGCAGAAAATATTTTCAACCGTCGCAATTGGGTAGGCACATTCACCAACACTCAAAATCACGTTCCTGATTTCGTTCGCTTGTTCAACTCCTGAAGTTCCTGTTCAACCAGTTCCAGTTGAGCGCGAAGTCCCAGCACAAGTTCCACCAAAGACGTGTGTTCCGTTTGCTCTTCTTTACGTATCCTTGCTCTTTCTTCTTCTCGCGCCTCTTCCATGGCGCCCACAACAATTCCGAGAACAAGATTCAGAACAACAAACGCCGCGATTAACACATAAGAGAGAAAGAAAACGGTCGCAAATGGCGAAACCGCCTGGGCT